>JAFZTO010000007.1 GCA_017618795.1 Clostridia bacterium
CCCTCGGGGGAGGGACTTACCTTTCGCCCTATCGGGCTCCAAATTGCTCAATGTCTTTCAATGTTATTCTATGCTCATAAATAGCTTTTCCAATTATGACTCGACGAAGACCTTCTTCGTTGAGCCGTTCGATGTCGGCCATGGAGCTGATGCCGCCGGAGACGGTAAAATCTATCGCCGGGTAGCGGCTCTGAAGGTCGGTGTAAAGCTCGAATGAAGGCCCTTGCAGCATTCCGTCGCGCGAAATGTCGGTGCAGATAACCGTGTGAACGCCGATGCCCTGAATATCGCGGCAAAAATCGAGAACGCCGACGCCGGTGTCCTCTTCCCAGCCTGAGGCGGCGACCATGCCGTTTCTTACGTCGATGCTCACCGCAATCCGGTCACCGAAATGACTTACCGCGTCGCGCAGAATATCTGCGTTTTTTACAGCTGAGGTTCCGAAGATGACTCTGTCGATGCCGCTTTCTATGTATTTTTCCGCGGTCTCGGGAGTTCTTATTCCTCCTCCGACCTCGCAGAACGCGCCCGATGCCTTTTTTATTTCTTTTATCAGTTCAAAGTTCGGCGTAAGGCCGGTCCTTGCCCCTTCCAGATCGACGATGTGTATCTGGCGGGCGCCTTCCGACACAAGATCCAGCGCCACTCTTACCGGGTCAGGGCTGTAAACGGTTTTTTTCGAGTAGTCTCCCTTGTAAAGCCTTACGGCGCATCCCTGATATATGTCTATCGCCGGGAAAATCAGCATGTAAAATCTCCTTTGCAGAACGCTTTAAGTATTTTAAGACCGCTTTCTCCGCTTTTTTCGGGGTGGAACTGTGTGCCGAGCACATTCCCGCGCGCGACGGAAGCGGTTATTTCCGCTCCGTAGTCGGTAACGGCGGTAACGTACCCGGCGTCGGTTTCGGCGAAATAAGAATGCACGAAATAGACGTATTCTCCGTCGGAAACGCCGCTGTAAAGCCGGGTCGGGTTTCTGAACGAAAGGCTGTTCCAGCCCATGTGCGGTATTTTCAGTCCGTCAGGGACGCACTCTTTGAGCGGGACTATTTCCCCGGGTATCAGTCCGAGGCCGGAGTGGACTCCGTACTCGTAGCTTTTTTCAAACAGCAGCTGCATGCCGAGACATATGCCGAGCAGAGGTTTTCCGTCTGCGCACTGTTCTTTTACAACGGCGTCAAGCCCCGTGCGCGTCAGCTTTTCGGCCGCGTCGGCGAAGGCGCCGACTCCGGGGAGTATTATTTTGTCCGCTTGCCGAATAATATCCGGATCGGAAGTGACGACGCCATCCGATCCGCAGCATCCGAGCGAACTGCGAAGGGAAAAAAGGTTGCCGACGCCGTAATTTACTATGGCTATCATAGCGTTCCCTTCGTGGACGGTATTTCACCGGCGTAAGCCGGGTCCTGCTCCACTGCGCGTCTGATTGCGCGTGCCGCGGCCTTGAAAGAACATTCGATGATGTGATGTGAGTTTCTGCCGGCCAGCTGGCGCAGGTGCAGAGAGCATTTTGCCTCGCGGACAAAGCCGAGCCAGAACTCCTCGCACAGCTCGGTGTCGAAATCGCCGACCTTTTCCGCAGGTATCTTCAGACCGTGAAAGAGGAAGTCCCTGCCGGAGAAATCGACGGACGCGATCACAAGCGCCTCGTCCATCGGAAGAATAATATCTCCGTATCTGCGTATGCCCTTTTTGTCGCCCATGGCGCGTGAAAACGCCTGCCCCAGGGCAATGCCCGTGTCCTCCACGGTGTGATGGTAGTCGACGTCGGTGTCGCCTGCGCATTTCACAGTCAGATCGAACCTTCCGTGCGATGCGAAAAGCGTCAGCATATGGTTGAGGAAACCGCAGCCGGTGTTCACGTCGGCCTTTCCCGCTCCGTCGAGATCAAGAGACAGAAATATATCGGTCTCGTTAGTTTTTCTTGTTATTTCGGACCTTCTCACAGTATTTCCTCCAGCGTCATGGCAAGCTTCTCCATTTCTGCGGCAGAACCCACGGTGATTCTGTTAAAATCCTTTATGCGTTCGCCGTCAAAATGCCTCACGAGTATCCCGCGCTCCTTTAGCGCGGAGCAGACAAAGCCGCCGCTTAAGGTTTCGTGTCTCGCGAAAACGAAGTTCGCGCTCGATTCCGTTACGTAAAAGCCCAGTTTTTTAAGCTTTTCGGTGATAAAGCTTCTGTTCTTCTTTATTTCCGCAACGCATTTTTCGAAATATTCCGTGTCGGCGAAGGCACCCGCGCCGGCCGCCATCGTCATTCTGTTCACGTTGTACGGATTTGTTGAAAAACGGACTTTGTTAAGGTCGCTTATGATCGATGGACAGGCAATGCCGAAGCCGAGACGTCCGCCGGCCAGCGAGCGGGATTTTGAGAAGGTGCGTACCACAAGGAGATTGCTGTATTTCCTTATAAGCGGAAGTGCGCTCTGACCCCCGAAATCTACGTAAACCTCATCGACGACGACGACGTTGCGCGGGTTTGACGCGACAATCCGTTCAACGTCGCAGAGGGGCAGAGCGATCCCTGTCGGGGCGTTGGGGTTGGCGATGAAAACGGTTCCTCCGGCTTCGGCATACTCTTCGGGATCTATTTCAAAAACTGAGTTTAAAGGTATTACTGAGCGGCTTATTCCGTAGAAATCGGCAAATACCCTGTAAAATCCGTAGGTGATGTCGGGAAAAACCGCGCCGGTTTCGGTGTCGCAGAATGCGGCGAAGGCAAAATTAAGAATTTCGTCCGAGCCGTTGCCGAATACTATTTCATCCTCGTTTACGCCCAGCGCCTCGCACGCCGCGCCGGTCAGAAGGCGGCATTCCGGATCGGAATACAGATTGAGTTCCGAAAGCTGTCTGCGCGCCATGTACATGGCAAGGGGCGATGGTGGGAAGGGCGATTCGTTTGTGTTTAGCTTGATATACTGTCTTTCCTGAGGCTGCTCCCCGGGAACGTACGGCTTAAGGCCGGTTAGCCTTCTGCTTAAAAATTCGCTCATCTGTTTTTTCTTTCCGCGCGTATAAGAGCGCTTTTTGCGTGTGCGGTAAGTCCCTCCTTGCAGGCGAAGAACGCGACGTCCCTGTCAATGTCCGAGAGCGCCCGCTCCGTAAAGAAGGTGTACTGCGTTTTCTTTATGAAGTCGTCGACCGAAAGCGGACTTGAAAATCTAGCCGTGCCGCCTGTGGGAAGCGTGTGGTTGGTTCCGGCCATGTAGTCGCCGACTGCCTCGGGACAGTTTCTGCCGAGGAACACCGAGCCCGCGTGCCTTATTTTTTCAAAGAGTTCAAAAGGATCGTCGGTGCAGATTTCAAGGTGCTCGGGCGCCAGTCTGTTTGCGATTTCCACCGCTTCCGTCAGGTTTTCAGCTATGATTATTCTGCCGTTTGCGTCGATCGAGGCGCGCGCCGTTTCTTCGCGCTCCAGGCTTCGCAGCTGCTTCTCGATTTCTTCTCCGACTGCGACGGCAAGGGGCTCGGAATCCGTTATAAGCACGGCGCTTGCGTTTTTGTCGTGCTCGGCCTGCGACAGCATGTCGGCCGCCAGGACTGCCGGATCGGATTTTCCGTCCGCGATGATCATTATTTCGCTCGGGCCGGCGATCATGTCGATGGATACGATTCCGAACACCTGCCTTTTGGCCTCTGCCACGAAAGCGTTGCCCGGGCCCACTATTTTGTCGACTTTGGGAATGCTTTCGGTCCCGTACGCCAGCGCGGCGATCGCCTGTGCGCCGCCGACTTTAAATATTCTGTCAACGCCGGCTACGTGCGCCGCAGCGAGGATCGCGGGATTAATTTTTCCGTCTTTCTGCGGCGGAGTGACCATAATAATTTCCGGGCAACCCGCAATCCTTGCGGGGATGGAATTCATAAGCACTGTCGACGGATAGGCTGCGGTTCCGCCCGGAACGTAAAGGCCGACCCTGTCTACGGGAACGATTTTCTGGCCGATTACCGTGCCGTCGGGTTCGCGTATTTCAAAGCCTTCGCGCTTCTGTTTCGAATGAAACCTCCGTATGTTGGAGGCGGCTCTTTCAAGAATGCATATGAATTCGGTGTCGGTTGCGCGGACCGCCTGTTCGATTTCCTCGTCTGAAACGGCAAAATCCGTTATTTCCGCTCTGTCAAAGGTTGACGAATAGTATCTGAGAGCCTTGTCGCCGTTTTCTTTTACGTTGCTGATTATCAGCGACACGGTTTCGGTGACCGATACGCGCGCCTCGCGACGGGAAAATATCTCGCTGTCCGGCACTGATCCGTATTTAAGTGTTTTTATCATTGTCATTCCTCAGTCCCGCAATCAGGGTGTCTATCTGCTGTTTCTTGAACATGTACGCCGATTTGTTTGCTATTACACGCGCGCTGACAGGGAAGATCTCCGCTTTTACCGAAAGATTGTTTTCGCGCAGAGTAGTCCCGGTTTCAACAATATCCGCGATTACGTCGGACAATCCGAGTACCGGCGCGATTTCAATCGAGCCATTGAGCGGGATAATGTCAATCTCCCTGCCGACGGAGGCGAAATACCGGCGGGCGGTTCTCGGATATTTTGTTGCCACCCGAAGTGTTCTTGACGTATCGTCTGTAAAACTGTCCGGACCGGCTACTACCATCCTGCACACTCCCCTGCGGGTGTCGAGCAGTTCGAAAACGTCGGGCGAGTGCTCGCTCAGGACGTCTTTGCCCGCGACTCCGACGTCTGCGACGCCGCGCTCGACGTAAATGTCGACGTCCGACGGCTTTACCCAGAAAAAGCGCACGCCTTTTTCGGGATTCTCGAAAACGAGCCTGCGGTTCTGCTCGTTAATTGACGGACAGTCGTATCCCGCTTCGGCAAACATGCGGTATATGTTTTCTCCGAGCCTGCCCTTAGGCAGAGCGACGCTCAGCATTCCGTCTTCGGTCCGCGATTCGCCGGGCAGACGTTCGAATGAGTCAACGTATACGGCAAAGCCGATCCCTCCGGATTTCCGGTCCATGCGGCGCATAAGATTGTCATATCTGCCTCCGGACAGCACCGGAACGGGTATTCCGCTGACAAAGCCCTTGAATATTATTCCGCTGTAATAGCTTATATCTCCGCCGACCGAAAAATCGATTGAAATCATATCCGGCGCGTTTCCGGCGCTCAGTGCCGAAAGCACCTCTCTGAAATCTGCGTAGCATCCGCAGGAGGCAAGCAGTCTGTCAAGGACCGGGATGACTTCCGGAATGCGTCCGCTTGTGTTCAGCAGCCGGCCGAGAACACTGCCGCAGTCTCCGGCGATCTTTTCGATTTCATGGAGATTTTTTTCAGCCGCCGCCCTTAAGAGCAGCGCCTTTGTTTCGGGGCTGTTTGATATCAGTCCCGCAGCGTAGTCGACGATTCCGGCGTGCGAGAGAACGAGCGATGATCTGTACGATACGGACATAAGGCTTTCGGCGGCAAGCGACACCATCTCCGCGGTTTCGGGAGCGCCGATGTGCCCTATACTCTCAACACCCGTCTGGGTTATCTCCGCGAATGCGTCGTTGCCCTTTGACGGTCTGTACACGTTTTCGTTGTAGCATATCCTGAACAGTCCGTCGGGTATGTCCGGAGTGCTTTTGATTATGGAGAGAGTCACGTCGGGCTTCAGCGCCATAAGCTTTCCGTTCACGTCCGTGAAGGTCAGCACGTTGTCGGAGACGAGAAAATCTTTGTTGCGCGAATAAAAATCGTATTCCTCGAATCTGCTCATCCGGAACGGGGTAAAGCCGCGGGAACAGTAAAGACTCCGCAGAGCAAGGGCGGTTTTTTCTGTCTGAGTCAGGAATGAAAGGTCAGTCGTCATTTTGCTCCCCCAGTCTTTCTATGATCGCGCCGTATCCGCCCGCGCCGTACGAAAGGCAGCGATTTACCCGGCTGATCGTGGCGGTGCTGACGCCGGCTGTCTCGGATATTTTCTGATAGCTCATGCCTGAGCTGAGCATTATCGCCGTGTCGAGTCGCTGCGCCATGTCCTGGATCTCCTTTATCGTGCATAGATCCTCAAAAAACGCCCGGCATTCGTCCGCGTTTTTTATTCCCGCTATCGCCTGAAACAGGCGGTCGGTTGATTCGTTGTGAAGATTCCGCATTTTTCACTCCGTTGATTTAATGATTTAATATGATACCACACTAAAGTGCTAAAGTCAAGACTTTTTCTTTTTTTTCTGAAAAACTCATCACATTATGTAAATAGCAGAAAAAAATAACAAAAACCGTCGTTCGGTTTTAATCCGCTCTGGCGGTTTTGCAGTTATCGGCAGGTTTCACACGTTGAATCTGAACACGACGACGTCGCCGTCGCACATGATGTAGTCTTTGCCCTCCGAGCGTACAAGACCCTTTTCCCTGGCGGCGTTCATGCCGCCGCATCTGACAAGATCGTCGTACGAAACCACCTCCGCGCGGATGAAACCGCGCTCGAAGTCCGAATGAATCTTTCCGGCCGCCTGCGGCGCCTTAGTGCCCTTTGCAATGGTCCAGGCGCGGACCTCCTTGGGCCCCGCCGTCAGGAAGCTGATCAGACCGAGCAGGGAGTATCCCGCCTTGACGAGCCTGTCGAGACCGCTCTCTTCAAGCCCCATCTCGCTTAAGAACATGGCCTTGTCCTCGCCGTCAAGTTCGGCGAT
Source organism: Clostridia bacterium (assembly GCA_017618795.1). Taxonomy (GTDB): domain Bacteria; phylum Bacillota; class Clostridia; order Oscillospirales; family CAG-272; genus Colimorpha_A. The sequence goes on from JAFZTO010000007.1 coordinate 6,633, forward strand.
CTCCGCCTCGATTCCGGCGCATATCGGGATTACCGACGATCCCTCGGAATGGGCAAAATCCGCAAGAGCGGTATAGCCGCCGTTGTTCATGTAGCCGCCGGAGACCTCCTCCTCGCCGATGTTTCCCACATATATTACCGGCTTGCGGGAAAGGAGGGGCAGCGTGTCCGCCACCACCTTTTCCTCGTCGTTCAGTTCCATGGAGCGCGCGGATCTGCCGTCGTTGAGCCAGGCTCTGATTTTTTCAAGTGCCGCAAGCTCCGCTGCGAGTGATTTGTCGCCCTTCAGCAGCTTCTGCGCCCGCTCTATCCTTCTGTCGACTATCTCGATGTCGGAGATTATCAGCTCCATGTTGATGACGTCAACGTCGCGCATGGGATCGACGGTATCGTTCACATGTATGATCTTTGAGTTTTCAAAGCAGCGCACGACGTGCACTATGGCGTCGACCTCGCGGATGTGGGAGAGAAATTTGTTTCCGAGTCCCTCACCCTTCGACGCTCCCTTGACAAGACCGGCGATGTCGACAAACTCAATGATTGCCGGGGTGTATTTTTCGGGGTGGTACATTTCGGACAGAACGTCGAGGCGTTTGTCGGGTACGTTCACCACGCCAACGTTCGGCTCTATGGTGCAGAAGGGATAATTTGCCGTTTCCGCTCCCGCGCAGGTGATTGCGTTGAAGAGCGTGCTTTTGCCGACGTTCGGCAGTCCGACTATTCCAAGTTTCATATTTGTATGTTTCCTCCGCTTAAGTCGTAAGGGTCAGTTGTAATATAATAGAGCGTGCCCAGCGCCTCGTCTTCAAGGCTTTTCCAGTCGTATCTGTTTTCCTGCTCCAGCACTTTTCCTATCTCCGGCCGCGTTTTGGGATGGCGCGGTGTGAAGACGGTACAGCAGTCCTCGTAAGGAAGGATCGAGGTTTCAAACGTGCCGATCTTTCTTGCGATCGCGATTATTTCCTCTTTGTCCATGCCTATGCAGGGACGGAATACAGGCATGTTTACCGCGCAGTCGGTGACGGTGAGCGCGTGCATGGTCTGCGACGCCACCTGACCGACGCTTTCGCCCGTGACGAGCGCCTGCGCGTATCTTTCCTTCGCGACCCGCTCGGCTATCCGCATCATCGAGCGGCGCAGAAGCAGAGTGAAATATTCCTCGTTGCAGCTGTCGCGCAGGGTTTCCTGGAGTCTGGTGAGCGAGACTATGTTTACTCTCATATAGCCGCTGTATCCGGCGACGATCTCCGCAAGTTCAATTACCTTGTCGCGCGCCTGCTCGGAGGTGTAGGGATAGCTTTCGAAGTGCAGCGCCTCGATGTAAACGCCGCGCTTGGCCATCATGTAGCCGGCCACCGGGCTGTCGATACCTCCTGACAGCAGGAGAAGAGCCTTACCGTTGGATGATACCGGCATTCCCCCCGCCCCGGGGACGGATCCCGCGTGGATATACGCGTTTCTCTCGCGTATTTCGGTCATAACGACAATGTCCGGGCTGTCAAGGTCGACCTTTATGCCCGGCACGGCCTCAAGGATCGTTTCGCCAACCCTTGCGGCGATTTGCGGGGAGTTCAGCGGGAACCGCTTGTCCGCCCGC
>JAFZTO010000030.1 GCA_017618795.1 Clostridia bacterium
AATAAACGACATCCCTTATTTTCCCGTGAATCTGTTCTAAGGGAGAATCGTCGCTGTCCTTGTCGAAAACGATCCTGGCAATTACCTCCTCTGCCTCGTCTGAAAACTTTTTCTTAACGTTGAAAGCGAAAATTATCTCTTTTCTGTCATAAAGTCTGAATCCGGCATAAAAACGGTTTAAATGCGGACGAAGAACCATTGTTTTGGCAAACGCCGCAACTATAAAATGGAAAAAAGTATACTTGAACTCCGGATTGTCCGCATTTTTTCTGCTTAAATAATCTTCAACGGCAGACATATCGATTGTCTCTGCCAGCACAGCCTCGTTGTCTGCTCTGTTTGGAATCATGAACGGCATCAGGTTGTGCATAGGGTCGCTTTCTTCGACAAACCATCCGTCATATCTGTCCTTGCCTTTTCTTTTCTTCTCTTTCATTCTGATCCTCTGTTTTATGGAAGTATCCCGACCGGCTTTTCAATTGCTATTTTTACGCCGGACATTCTGACATATTATATCCCTTTTTTACCTTTTTGTCAAGAAAAATCTTTGATTTTTTTTTATTTAATCAAAAAAAGTTGATTTTTTTTTCGTGATAATGTATAATATTATTATTAAACGGCATTTTTACATCAAAGGAGTCAGCTTATTCTCGCGGACGGAAAAATCTGAAAAAGCAAAAAGAAAAGCTTCCATCGGCCGCACGATGCTGAATATTGAAACATGAAAAAATACATTCTGACGCTCGACCAGGGCACAACTTCATCAAGAGCCATAATTTACGACAAAAACGGGCACATTGTATCGTCCGCAAAAAAAGAATACAGACAGATTTATCCAAAACCCGGATGGGTAGAACACGATCCTGAGGAAATATGGGCCTCGCAGCTCTCGTCTGCAGTTGAAGCTATTGCAATTGGAGGAATAGAACCGTCGGAAATTGCTGCAATCGGCATTACAAATCAACGCGAGACAACAGTCATATGGAACAGGACCACCGGAAAACCCGTTTACAACGCGATAGTCTGGCAGTGCCGCAGAACCTCGGATTTTTGTGAAGAGCTGAAAAAGGAAGGCGTATCGCAACTTATAAGAAATAAAACGGGGCTTCTGGCAGACCCGTATTTTTCCGGCACCAAGGTTAAATGGATTCTTGACAATGTTGATGGGGCAAGAAAAAGGGCTGAAAAAGGAGAGCTTCTCTTCGGAACCGTTGACTGCTGGCTAATTAATCGGCTGACGAAAGGCAGGGAGCATCTTACCGACGTTACAAACGCCTCCCGAACGATGATATTCAACATACACGAAATGAAATGGGACGACGAGCTTTTACGTATATTTGACATACCGTCCTGCATGCTTCCGGAGGTCAGAAACTCAAGCTCATATTTCGGATATACTGATTTTTTTGGAGGCGTCAAAATACCTATTTGCGGTGTTGCAGGCGATCAGCAATCTTCCCTGTTCGGTCAGAAATGTTTCAATGCCGGTGATGTAAAAAACACTTACGGAACCGGATGCTTCATGCTGATGAACACGGGGGACAGACCTGTTATTTCCGAAAAAGGACTTCTCACCACTGTGGCATGGCAAATTGGCAAGCGGCCAGTATATGCGCTTGAAGGCTCGGTATTCATAGCCGGGGCGGCGGTTCAATGGCTTCGAGACGGACTCGGCATAATAGCATCGGCATCGGAATGTGAAGAAATCGCGCGTTCGGTTCCCGACTGCGGCGGCGTATTTTTTGTGCCGGCTTTCACCGGCCTCGGTGCTCCACACTGGAATCCGGAAGCGCGAGGGCTTATATGCGGCATAAGCCGCGGAACCGGGAAGGCTCATATCGTCCGGGCCACCATAGAATCAATGGCTTATCAGACAGATGACGTTATTAGGCTTATGGAAAAAGAATCCGGAATCAGACTGACCTCTCTGCGCATAGACGGCGGAGCGTCGGCAAACAATTTTCTTGCCGAATTTCAATCGGAAATATCTGATATAAGAGTAATTCGGCCCGACAGTGTGGAAACGACCTCGCTCGGCGCATCAATGCTCGCCGGGCTTGGATGCGGCATTTACACGGGAATTGATGAAATTAAAGCGTTGCCGGAAAAAATCAGAGAATTTTGCCCGGGTATGGATAACAATGAAAGAATAGGACTTACCGAAGGCTGGAAAAAAGCCGTGAAAAGGACGTTATAAAAAAAGCCCGCTCCGAATAACGGAGCGGGTCAACTTATTTATACGGATATGTCAACAGATTTTCCTGTTTTGGCGGAAAGATAAATTGCGTCGATTATTCGCATAAGCTCTACACCATCCTCAGCGGGGGCACGGCATGGCCCGATGCCCAAAACGGCGTTTATAAAGCCTTTGATCTCATTTTCAAACAATCCATTGAACGACAGTGCAGTGCTACCATACGGCTGAACGTCAACGAATCGGTCCGCAAGTTGGGTATATATTTCAACCTCAGGGTCAATCCGGCATCCGGCCTTTGTTCCGAATAATTCAATATTCCCTATATCCTTTTTTATATTCAGGTTGAAACTTGCTTCTACGAGAAGTGTAAGACCGTTGTCAAATTTAACAAGAGCTGTTGTAAAATCCTCAACAGAATATTTGTCGAATCCACCGGCATACCATGTCGCAGAGCCGCCTCCGGCTCTGTTCGGACCGAGATTATCATAGGTTGAGCCGAAAGCGGAAACCGCCCTGGGACTGCCTCCAAGGTATCTGACCAGATCGATAACGTGGACGCCGAGATCAATGAGCGGCCCGCCGCCGGAGCGTTCCTTATCGCCAAACCAACCTCCGGGGCAGCCGTTTCTGCGAAGATATGTGGCTTTTGCGTAATAAATATCGCCAAAAACACCTGCATCAATGAAATTTTTCAGACACGCCGCATCGTTACCAAATCTGCGCACGAAGCCAACCTGAAGGAGCTTGCCTGTTTCTTCAGCAACCCGCTGCATTTCAAGTGCCTCCGCAGCATTCATTGCCATAGGCTTTTCGCAAAGAACGTTGGCACCACCGCGCAGAGCGGCTATTGTTGCGCCCTTATGTGCCGAGTTCCAGGTGCAGACTGAAACACAATCGAGTTTTTCGGCTTGCATCATAATGTTATAATCCGTATACCTGCTTTCAATTTCGTAGCGGTCGCAATAAGCGTTCAGCTTTTTTTCATCGATGTCGCACGCCGCAACGACATCGCATTTGTCAGCTATCGTTCTGTAGCCAGCCATATGATTATGGCTGATACCTCCGGTACCTATTATACCAACTTTGAGTTTCTCCATCTTTCCGTTAAATCTCCCTCATTGTTTTTTTAAGAAATTGAACTGCATTGTCAATGTCGCAAACTGGATTTTCACCGCATTCGCGTTCTATCGTCAGAAAGCCGCAGTAACCTATGTCCTCAAGCGCTTTAAGATAGTCATGGAACTGCACACTTCCTTCTCCGAGCGGTACTTCATCGTAATAACTGATGTTTTTCATGCCCTCCGGCATTGGGATAACACCGTAGATCATTTCGGGGTCACCCCTTGTGAGCATCACGCCGTCCTTTGCGTGGGTGTGAACAATATATCTTTTCAGATTATAAACCGCATTGACAGGATCGTCACCTGTAACCATGACAAGATTCGCCGGGTCAAGATTAACAGCAACGCCGGTTGAATCAAGAGTGTCAAGAAATTTTGCGAGAGTCTCTGAAGTTTCAGGGCCCGTCTCAATGGCGAAGTGGGAGTCGATGCTGTCAGCGTATCTGCTGAGTTCAAGGCAGGCAGAACGCATTGTTTCATATCTTTCGCACTCGGGATCTGAAGGAACGACTCCGATATGCGTTGTTACAATATCTGTTCCGAGTTTTTTCGCAAGGTCGAGAATGCGTTTCGATTTCTCGATTAGCTCCGGATTAAGGTCCTTGTTGCCAAAGCCTTTGCCAAGATCTCCGCAAAGAGCAGAAAAAACTAGCCCATGAGCGTCCATCATTGCTTTAAGCTCTCTGATTTTACTTTCATTCATGTTATCCGGCGAATGTTCCCCGTATGTTGAATACATCTGCAATCCGCTGACACCCATTTCAGCAGCCGTTTTTATTGCAAGTTCAGTCGGAAGCCTGAATGAATCAAGCATCGCACCGATTTTAAAATTTGGCATAAACTCCTCCGTGTTTCTTACTCTAATATATTATACTATATCCGGCCTGCTTTGTCAAGTGAAAAATCGTAGATTTACCTCTTTGACGTATCCAAAAAAACACCGTCGCGTAAAGCGACGGTAATAATTCACATGTCATTTCCGGCTAAATCGGCATATGTCTGACGTTTTACGGCGATATAATCTTTCTGACCATTAATCATTACGACAGCCGGAATCAGCAGTCTGTTATAATTTGAGGCCATGGAATAATTGTAAGCGCCCGTTGTGAAAACGGCTATCAGATCACCGCGTTTAACTGAGGAAGAAAGGTAAATATCCTTTGCAATTATATCCCCGCTTTCACAGCAGCGTCCGACAAGGTCGCATTTCATATCGTGCTCACGGCCAGTCATTCCCGCTTCAAGGCATGTGTATCTGCTGCCATAAAGCGCAAATCTCGGATTGTCTGTCATGCCGCCGTCAATTGCAACGTAATTCTTATATCCCGGGATTTTTTTTACGCTTCCTACGGTATACAGAGTCATTCCCGCATCCGCCACAATGCTTCTGCCTGGCTCGAGAATAATTCTTGGAGCGATAATACCAAGTTTTTTAGAACAAAGCGATATATGAATACCAAGAGTTTTTATCTTGTTGTCAATATCAATGTCCGGGTCGCTTTCGATATATCTGACTCCAAAACCGCCGCCAAGATTAAGTATTTCAGCATGGTATCCGATTTTTGTTTCTGTTTCGGCAATAAACCGCAGCATGATTTCCGCTGCGCGCTCGAAAACGTCTTCGCCGAACACCTGTGATCCCACGTGGCAGTGAAAACCGCAAAGAGTTACGAAATCAAGAGCAAGCGCGTCGCGTGTTATTTCCGACGCCTGCCCCGTTTCTATTGCATTCCCGAATTTACTGTCAACACATCCCGTGTTAACCGCCGAATATGTATGTGGGTCGACGCCCGGCGTTAAACGTAAAAGAATTTTTTGTTTTATATTTTTTCTTTCCGCTTCGCGGTTGACCGCAAAGAGCTCGTCGCGGTTATCAACAACAAAATATCCGACACCGCATTCCATTGCATACGCAATATCCTCATCAGTTTTACAGTTCCCGTGAAAAAAAGCGTTCCTCATGTCAAATCCCGCGCTGAAAGCGGTGTATATTTCGCCGGAGGAAACAACGTCCACGCCCATATTTTCCTCCGACATGATCCTGTAAAGTGCACGAAAACAGGCTGCCTTCCCTGCATAAAGCGGAAAAGAGCCCCGGGGAAGATATTCAGACATTGCATGTCGGTATATACGACAATTATGTCTTATGCGCTGCTCATCATAAACATAGAGAGGCGTGCCGTATTTTTCTGCAAGATGTGTTGTGTCATGCCCCCCGAAAAAAAGTTTTCCTCCTTCAGCGGAAATATTTCCGCATATATAATCCGACATCAGAGGAATCTGCTCCTTAGCTGGTCAGCCGTAAGCGGGCTGAGATCAGCCGGCGCAACGTCAAACACGGTTTTGCATCCATTTATTCCACGCCTGTTCATTCTGAGAACAGCACGGGCAAACGCCACAAGGACAAGCGCGGTGAATTCAGGATTCGAATCAAGCTTAAGTGAAAATTCTATCGTGCTTTTATGCTCGGCGTTATTTCCGTTTACTCCATTTCTGATGACAGAACCGCCATGCGGAAGACCGTTATGATTTCTCTTCATTTCCTCCGCAGTTATAAATTCGACGCACGTGTCGTACTCGTCAAAATAATAGGGCATGTTAATAATTGCCTCTTTTATTTTATTTCTGTCTGCTCCGTCAGCGGCGACAACATAGCATTCTCTGCGGTGCTTCTGTCTTGCCGTCAGAACAGGATTTTCTCCACGCCTTACTGCCTCAACCGACTCTTCAACAGGGACGGTATACTGACGGGCATCTGCAACACCTGGGATACGTCTGATTGCGTCTGAATGCCCCTGGCTCACACCTTTACCCCAGAATGTGTAATCGCTGCCGTTAGGAAGTACGGAATTTGCATAAATTCTGGCAATCGAGAAAAGTCCCGGATCCCAACCGCAGCTGATAAGCGCGGTTTTACCTCCTGATAACGCTGCAATATCCACTTTTTCGAAATGCTCTGGAATCTTTGCGTGCGTATCAAAACTGTCGACTACGTTAAAATCGGTTGCTATTCCCGGCGTTAAAACCGGCAGGTCCGTTGCACTGCCGCCGCATATTATAACAACGTCTATTGCGCCTTTAAAACCCACCAGCTTCTCGGCACGGTATACCGGTGCGCCGGACGCTGTTGTGATCGTTTGCGGATCGCGTCTTGTGAATATCCCGATAAGTTCTGCGTCACTGTTGTGTTTTACAGCGGATTCAACCCCTTTTCCCAGATTGCCATATCCGTAAATTGCAATTTTCATATCCATATCTCCGAATGTCAAATTTTAATCATATCGCTCATTCCATATAGACCGGCTGTTTTGCCGCAAATGAAATCAGCGGCGGCGAGAGCCCCCTCCGCAAACAGCGCTCTGCTATGCGCTTCGTGTTTGAGAGTTATTGTCTGCGTCGAAGTGCAGATCATTACCTCGTGTATACCGACAATATTGCCCATTCTTACCGAACTGATTCCGATCTCGTTTTTTTCACGCTTGCCCGCGCCGTTTCTTCCCGCCTTGAAAGTTGCGTCGGCACGAACAGTTTGCAGGGCGTTTGCAATCGCAAGAGCGGTCCCGCTTGGAGCGTCGAGCTTCCTGTCATGGTGGACCTCGACTATTTCAATTTCCGCTTCAGGAAGAACCGATGCGGCTTTCTTAGCCATCTCGATAAGCAGCGCGATGCCGATTGAAAAATTCGCGGCGTAGAATATCGGAATCACGTCGGAAGCGTCAGATATCATTTTTTTTTCTTCCTCGGTCTGCCCGGTTGTCGCAATAACAAGAGGCAGACGGTTTTTTATTGCATACTCTAAGAGTTTCCCCGTGCAACTGTGGTGACTGAAATCAATTACGCAATCAACGTCCGCCTCGGCATATTCAAAACTTCCCGCACACGGTATGTTGCCGGAAGTATTGAGAAAATCAACACCGGCAACAATATTTGCTCCGCGGCAGCCCTGCCTGGCAAGCGCGACGACCTCTTTTCCCATATGACCGTTAAGGCCGCTTAATAAAATCCTCATTCGGCACCTCCCAGAAAACCGCGCATTATTGCAAAAAGCTTCTCTTCGTTAGCCTCTTCCATGGATGTGAGCGGCAGACGCAGATAATTTTCGCACCAGCCCATCATGTGCATCGCGGCCTTGACGGGGATAGGGTTAACCTCAGAA
>JAFZTO010000031.1 GCA_017618795.1 Clostridia bacterium
AGCCGGTTCTGAAGCTGCTTGAGAGCACTGAGGTCCACGGAATATCACACATAACCGGCGGCGGCTTTTACGAAAATCTGCCGCGCTGCATACCAGACGGGCTCGGCGCTGTCATCGAAAAAAACGCCGTTTCCGTTCCGCCGGTATTCAGGCTGATAGCTGAAAAAGGAAAAATACCCGAGCGGGATATGTTCAACACCTTCAACATGGGAGTGGGCATGTGCGCCGTCGTCGGAAGAGACGAAGCGGGAGCCGCGGTGACTGTTCTGAACGAAAGCGGCGTAAAAGCGTATGCAATCGGCGAAATCGTCAGCTCCGGCGAGAAAATAAGGATCGTCTGATGAGAAAAGCAAGAATCGCGGTCCTTGTTTCCGGAGGCGGCACAAATCTTCAGGCGCTGATTGACGCCGAACGCAACGGGGTGATAAGACACGGCGAGATCGTCCTTGTGCTGTCGAGCAATCCGCGGGCGTACGCGCTGAAAAGGGCTGAAAAGGCCGGTATTCCCTCATGCACCGCCGAACGCGCCGCTTTCGGGACGCAGAGGCAGTTCGAGGACGCGGTCAGATCTAAGCTTTCCGAATACGGAGTCGACCTCATCGTCCTTGCCGGTTTCATGTCGATTTTAAGCGGGGAGTTCACGTCGGAATATCCGGAAAGAATAATAAACGTTCATCCGTCGCTCATCCCTTCATTCTGCGGAAAGGGCTATTACGGCCTTCGCGTGCATGAGGCGGCGCTGAAAAAGGGCGTGAAGGTCACTGGCGCCACGGTGCATTTCGTAAATGAAATACCCGACGGCGGAAAGATAATAATGCAGAAGGCGGTGGACGTGGAAGAAGGCGATACGCCCGAGATTCTGCAGCGCAGGGTAATGGAGCAGGCCGAATGGATAATACTGCCTAAGGCGGCGGAGCTTGTTTCCGAAAAAATAACAGCGGAGGACACAGACAATGAACGTATATGAGATCCGTACGGCCGAGCAGCTTATAAAGGGCAATCCGTACGTCGGGAGAGGAATAATCGCAGGCAAAACGCCGGACGGCAAAAAGGCCGCTGTCGCATACTTTATAATGGGCAGAAGCGCAAACAGCAGAAACCGCGTTTTCGTCGAAAAAAACGGGGAGCTGTTCACAGAGCCGTACGACGCGGCAAAGGCCGGAGATCCGTCGCTGATAATATACGCGGCGATCAGAGAGTATGAAAACAATCTTATAGTCACAAACGGAGATCAGACCGACACGATATACGAGGGTCTGAAAAACGGCGTGGATTTCGCAGCGGCGCTGCAGAGCAGATGCTTTGAGCCCGACGCGCCGAATTTCACGCCCAGAATAAGCGCGGTGCTGTCGTTCGGAGACAACGATTTCAAATACCGCATGAGCATTCTGAAGAGCATCGATCCGGAAGGGAGCGGCTGCGCCAGGTTTACATTCGACTATCCATCCGTCGCGGGGCTCGGTCACTTTATTCACACATACGTGACGGACGGAAGCCCGCTGCCGACTTTTACCGGGGAACCGGAAAGAACGGCAATCCGCGACGATATCGACGAAATGACGTCTGAAATATGGGATTCGCTCGACGCGGATAACAGGATTTCTCTTTACGTCAGGTACACGGACATTGAGACGGGCGAAAAAGAAGAAAGAATAATTAACGGAAACGGAGCGGAAAGATGAAGGAATTCGAACTGAAATACGGATGCAACCCCAACCAGAAGCCGGCGCGCATATTTATGCGCGACGGGGGAGAGCTTCCCGTTGAAATACTTAACGGAAGGCCGGGATATATCAATTTTCTCGACGCCTTCAACAGCTGGCAGCTTGTAAAGGAGCTGAAGGAGGCTCTCGGTCTGCCTGCCGCCGCCTCGTTCAAACACGTTTCCCCGACGTCGGGAGCCGTCGGCATAAAACTGCCCGAAAAGCTGAAAAAGGCGTGCTTCGTCGACGACGCTGACGGGATCGACGATTCGCCTATGGCGTGCGCCTACGCAAGGGCGCGCGGCACCGACCGCATGTGCTCGTTCGGCGACTGGGTCGCTCTTTCGGATACCTGCGACGTGTCCACCGCGAAACTGATCAAAAGAGAGGTTTCCGACGGAGTGATCGCGCCGGATTACGAGCCCGGGGCGCTTGAAATCCTTAAATCGAAGCGCGGAGGCAAATACAACGTTGTCAGAATCGACGCGGACTACGTTCCCGAGCCCGTCGAGACCAAGCAGGTCTACGGCGTTACCTTCGAGCAGGGAAGAAACAACTTTAAGATAGATCGGGAGTTGCTTGAGAACATAGTGACAAAAGAGAAAAACCTTCCGCCGGAAGCGGTGCGCGACCTGATAGTTTCGCTCATAACGCTTAAATACACCCAGTCCAATTCGGTCTGCTACGCGGTCGACGGGCAGGCAATAGGAGTCGGCGCCGGTCAGCAGTCGAGGATTCACTGCACGCGTCTTGCCGGCTCAAAGGCGGACACGTGGTTCCTCCGTCAGCATGAAAAGGTGCTTTCTCTTCCGTTCAGAACCGATCTCGGCCGTCCCGACCGGGACAACGTGGTCGACGGTTATATAAACGGCAACGAGGAGGACGTGACGACCGACGGCGTCTGGCAGAGATTTTTCACCGAGAGACCCGAGCCTCTCACCGCCGAGGAAAAAAGGGAATATCTTGACGGCGTAACCGGAGTTTCTCTCGGTTCCGACGCCTTCTTCCCGTTCAGCGACAACATCGAGCGCGCGAAAAAAAGCGGCGTGAGCTATATTGCCGAGCCGGGCGGTTCGATACGCGACGACGCGGTCATTCAGTGCTGCGACAAATACGGAATTGCCATGGCCTTTACCGGCATTCGGCTCTTCCATCATTAATTTTTAAGGATCACAGGTCATGAATTTCTTTGAAGAACTTGAGCAATACGATAAGGAAGTGTACGACGCATGCAGTCTTGAGCTGGGGCGCCAGAGACACAATATAGAGCTGATCGCCTCTGAAAACATCGTTTCAAAAGCCGTCCTGCTTGCCGCCGGAACGGTTCTGACGAACAAGTACGCCGAGGGTTTTTCCGGAAGGAGATATTACGGCGGATGCCAGTGCGTAGACATAGTGGAGGACATAGCCTGTCAGCGCGCGAAGCAGCTTTTCGGGGCCGAACACGCAAACGTTCAGCCGCACTGCGGAGCGTCTGCCAACCTTGCCGCTTTCTTTGCGTTCGTCGAGCCGGGAGACACCGTAATGGGCATGAACCTCGCGAACGGAGGGCATCTTTCCCACGGATCGCCGGTGAATATCTCGGGAAAATACTTCAATATCGTTCCGTACGGCGTTTCCGACGAAACCGAAATGCTCGATTACGACGTGATAAGGCGCATTGCGCTTGAGTGCAGACCGAAAATGATCATCGCGGGCGCCAGCGCTTATTCGAGAACCATCGATTTTGCTAAATTCAGGGAAATATGCGACGAGGCAGGCGCCTTCCTTATGGTTGATATGGCTCATATCGCCGGACTTGTGGCCGCAGGGCTTCATCCGAGCCCCGTGCCGTATGCCGACGTCGTTACGACAACCACGCACAAAACATTGAGGGGTCCGCGCGGTGGCATGATACTTTGTCCCGAAAAATACGCGAAGCAGATAGACAAGGCCGTGTTCCCGGGAACTCAGGGCGGACCGCTCATGCACATAATCGCCGCCAAGGCCGTTGCCCTCGGCGAAGCTCTCCGACCCGGATTTTTCGAGTATCAGCGCCAGATAGTAAAAAACGCCTCGGTTCTCTGCAATGCCCTGACCGGCGGCGGCTTCCGTATTGTTTCAGGCGGGACTGACAACCATCTTATGCTGATAGACCTGCGCCCGTACGGAATAACCGGCAAGG
>JAFZTO010000032.1 GCA_017618795.1 Clostridia bacterium
ATATTTAACAAAATCATAATTTGAATGTGATCCCCACCTTGATGATAACCTTTTAAACTCTGGTGTTTTTTCGGTAAGACGTAAAATTGCAAAATGCTCAAAAAGTGGAAAGTACTGTGCTCCGATATCTGAAGGATAAACAGCTATCTCTTCAGTTTTTGAACTGCTTCCCGTCGTTTCAGACTGAGCTGTGCCGTTTTTCCTTAGAATCACGTTGAGCAGCGGAGAAAGACCGATAAGAATTGCGGCGCATGATACCGCGGCAATAAGAAGAATCCTTTTTGCTGCGGCATTGTTCTTTTTTTCCTTCGTTGCTTCGGAGATATATTTGCTCTTTATTTCGCCGAAAGCGCTTAGGAACCTCTCTGAATTCATTTTATTGCTCCTTTTTTAATCAGATGTTTTTTCAGACCGGCTTTTATCCTGGACATTCGCATATAGACGGCGTCTCTGCTCAGCCCCGTGGCTTTTGCAATCTCGTCATATGATTCAAGTTCCCAGAATCTGCGTACGATAATCGTTCTGTCTGTTTTTCCGAGCCGGGAAATGTAACTGTTTATGACAGAACTGATTTCGTTGTCCGTCATATCATCGTTCAGTCCTCCCGAATCGAAAAGACTGCTCTCTATTTCATCAAGACAAAGGTCGTAGCTGCTGTCTCTTTTCTTCATATGGTCATGCCTGTATCGGTCGAGAGAAATATTCCTTGCCAGACTGCTGACGTATGCACTAAGCGACTGAGGTTTTTCGGGCGGTATCGTGCTCCACACTCTGCTGTAGGTTTCGTTAACGCATTCCTCCGCGTCGTGAGTGTTTCCAAGAATATTTTCTGAGATACGCATACACAGCCTGCCGTATTTCTTTGACAGTTCTGCAACGGCTTTTTCTGACCTTTCAAAGAACAGCGAGACTATTTTGCTGTCGTCCATTCGGATAAAAGCCTCCTTTAACCGACGGGCCTTGTACTTAGGCCCCTCATTTAATATGACGATAAAACGTGCTGAAATCTAACGCGAATAATAAAAAAAAATAAAATAACACTTCTGCCCGGCTGTAAAAATACGTCCGGGCAGATTATTTGTGGGGTAAAAGTTATCCTTCCGTGTCCGTCATGGCGCCGATAAAGAAGGGAAGGTTATACTCGGTATCTATAAGCATATATACAAACGGCCGGTTGAGGTTAACTTCCTTCGGCTCCTCAAAAAAAGCGCTGCCTGCTTCCATTTCAACAACCGTTGACGCACCGGCTTTTGTTCCCGGCTCAGTGACTGAAATATACGTTTTGTGCAACACGCGGTTTATGAATATATTACCGTTTGATGAAGTACCTAGCCCGGAGAAATCTGCTTTGTTACCGTCGAATGCCGCCGGCATACCCAAAGCTTCGAGAACGTCTGAAAGTTCAGCGCTGAACTCCGTTTCGAATTTAGGCACGGAAGAGTACACGGTATCATCTGACGCATTTTCAAGAATGTCAAGAACAGTTTTCCCTTCAAGCGAGGCAATATAATCTGACAGTGTTGCCCCTTCGTCAGGAAGGAGCGTAACAAAGGCGTATTTGCCGCCGCTGTAGTATTTTATAAATCCGGTTGCCATGTCGTCCTCGATATATTTGTGCTCCGTTGAATACATGAAATCCGTTTTTTTCTTTAAGCCGTTTTCAAGCGAAAAAATGCCTTCGCGCACCTGATACGACTTGTATGGTTCCGCCCATTCCGCCTCAAAGGCCAGGGCGTTGACAAGATACATGACAGCTTCCCGTGGTATATTATCCAGAATTTCGGGTATCATTCCGTCGGTTTTGCTCTTTACCCAGTTGTTAATGTCCTTCAGCGTTGTGCCGTTAAACCGAGCCTTATACGCGTCCGCGTCGTAATAGTCGGCGTTCGTCTGAAGAAAATCGCGGTTTACTGTAAAACTCTCGTCATCAGTGAACCAGATCGAGTTTGCGAGACTGAGCTTGTTTTTACCGGAATTCGTCAGAGCATTACGATAGCTTCTGAAGAACTCGTTAAGCTCGTCAGTGGTCATGCCAAGAATGTTTTCCATCTGCTCCTTTGTTTCGCCCTTTGCTCCGTTTGCGGTCATTGCAAGAGCCGCGAGAACCGAGAGCGGGGATACAAGCGTATTTTTATCTTTATTGCTGCACGCGCGGAACAGTTTCACGGCGAATTCCGCGGCTTTCTCCGCGCTTTCGCGCGATACGGGTTGTGTCTGAAGATTACGTGCTGTGATTCCATCCATCAGGTTTGACGCATTTACTTTAAGCGTGCAACCTGTGAAGTTAAGTAGCAGTGCGATTGCAAGCGAACAAGCGGTGATTAGTGTTATAATCTTTCTTTTCATGTTGTCCTCCGCGGTTGTGTTGTTTGAAGCGTTATGGTATTGCGTGTTCGATCAGGTTCTCCTGGTCATCTTCGCGGAAATCAGCGTTTCTGTCCCATAAAACAGTTATTCTTCCGTTGTCGGAAACTATCGTTCCGGTTCGGCAAATATCTTTTTTATATTTGGTTTCACGGACACATAATTTATTATCTCTTACAAACAACAGATAATCATACCTCATTCTGTCAGAAAGATGGAATATTTCTTTGCCGGTTGTTAAATCGATTATGACAACTCTCTCATCAATTATTCCCGAACCACATGACATTACAATGCATAGCTCGGGCTTTGAGTCACCGGTCAGATCTGTTAAATATAATGCGCTGCACCCGTAGCCCGCACCTCCGATTATCTTTTTTTCGTTTGCATATAATAAAGACCCATTAATAACTTTAAATTCAATATCAGGATATTCAGGAGTGTTGAATTCCAGGTTATAATAATAATCGTCCTTGAATCCCGAGAAACTGTCAAATATGCGGAAGCATTTGGTTGATTGTTCGTGATTGATAGTTATTGTCCTTAAATTTAATAAATCGAATCTATGCCATACTCCTCCATATTTTACCAAAACCGCGTCAAATCCGTCTTTTGCGATTGGCAAACCAATTCTATCTGATAGATTGGTTTCACCGTTTTGGGTTGGACATCCTGCCTTATAGGAAGTTGTATATCCGATTATCTCAATTTTGCCATTATAAAGTGATTCAGGGTAAGTCACGCCATATGATCGAAACAGTTTTCCATCAACCATAATCATTGGCGGCCATTCGCTTCCGACTTTGACAGCATACTTATTGATGATTGCAAACAAATATTTGCTTTTTGATGTACTTGCGGTTTCAGTAAAATAAATGTAACAGATTACATATTTTCCACAAGGAAGTTCTGAAAGTTGAGTTTCAAAAGTTACTGAGTCTGAATTGTCAGTGTGCACTTCTGTTCCATCCATATTAAACAAACCGACAAATGAAACGCCTTCTCTTAATGTATTGGAAATTGTTATTTCTCCGTCGGGAAAATTGTTTATCGGCATGTTCCCGTTTTCGCGTTGTATAAGTTCCTCAACCGTGTATTCACTCCCCAGACCGTCAACTGACAATCCGTCACTTTCGCTCCATATAAGTACGGAATACAACTGAAGCGGAGAACCGTTGTAAAGAATCTCCGGTTCTGAATCAGGATCAGTCGTTTGCGGTTCAGCGGTCGTTTCTTCGTTGCCGTCGCTATTGCCCGGTACTCCGTCCGCTTCCAGGGTTGTTACGCCTTCTAAATTTTCTCCCCCGGTTTTTTCGACTGAATTCCTAAGTTTCAGCACGCTTTGTCCGACGATTATCAGCATTATCGCCGCGACAACGGCAAGTCCGGTTGCGGCAAATTCGATAAACATTTTTATTCTGCCGAGTCCTGTTCTTTCGGTCGTGAAGGCATCTTCCGGGAGCACGTCCGACTTTTCCGGGATTTTTGCCATGCGGTATTTTTTTCTTATTTTTCCTTCAACGCTCATTTTGTTTTCCTCTCTTCGCCTGCTTTCTCATTTTCTCTATCGCTCTGACGTATTTCATACGGGCATTGTCTTCCGTTTCGCCTGTGATTTTTCCGATTTCAGAATATCTGAAGCGGTGAACGGCCCTCAGAATAACTATCTGTTTTTCCTCGGCGTTCAGTATATCCATGAGACGGTCAACCTCGTCCCTGTCGTCGATTTTATAGGTTACGTCTGAGCGAACGCCTGTTTTTTCTTCTTCAGAAACGAATTTGCGGCGTCTTATCCTGTCGACAGACAGATTGCGCGCTATTGACAGGATCCACGCGCGCGCATTTCGCTGAACTCCGGAATATGTGCCGGCAGAATTCATTATCCTCAGAAACGTTTCCTGCATTACGTCCTCGGCCTCGGATTCGTTTTCCAGCAGGGAAAGGGCGAAAACGTATATCTGTTTTCCCATGCGCTCGTAAATAATCTCAAGAGCCCCCGAATCTCCGGCCGCTATTCTTTTCAGCGCCCGATGGCACTCGGTACTGTCAAACAAGCCCATATGTGTCCTCCTTTCAAATGTGTTCAGTAATAAGACGAATGAGAATACAAAAATCCAACAGATTTTTTGAAAAAAACAAAATTTTTATTAAAACGCTTTCAGGCAGCGGCGCTTCATCGGCGGTTTCTTTCCGATTTAAAAGATGTAAATAAAGCTTATGACGTATTTCTCTTCACGTCGGGATGAAAAAACCTCTCTTGCCACGACAGGCAAAAGAGGTTTTCTTGATGGCGGAGAAGGAGAGATTCGAACTCTCGAACCCATTTCTGGGTTACGCGATTTCCAGTCGCGCGCGCTCGACCAACTACGCGACTTCTCCAGTCGTTGCGGTCTACAACATAATTATTATAGCACTTTTTTCTCTGTTTGTCAATAGATATGAGAAAAATTATGTTTTGCTCATATTCATTACTACGGAGTGCGGCAGTATTTTGGCGACAAACCGGTAAAATTTAAAAAATGCACCCGGCGTATATACCCCTTTGCCTTTTGAAGCGGCTTTCAATCCTTTTCCGGCAACCTTGTCGGGATTGCAACGGGGAAGCGTGTCAAAGGTTTTCGAAACTCCCTTTTCGATTCCGGCAACAGGCAGAAACTCCGTATCCATCGGCCCGGGGCATATTGCGCAAACGTTTATTTTTCTGCTCTTAAGTTCAAAGCGGAGCGATTTTGAAAAGCTGAGAACGTACGCCTTCGTTGAGCAGTATGTTGTCATTCTCGGGTTGGGTGCGAACGATGCGATAGAACATGTGTTGACGACGAAGGATTTTTCGCTCATATATTTCAATGCGATATTTGTTACAGACGTAAGGGCGCGGCAGTTGAGGTCAACCATCTTAGCCTGTTGGCTGTAATCCTCGTTTATAAAATCTCCGAGCGTTCCGAAGCCTGCGTTGTTTACGAGAATCCTTATGTCGGGCCTTTCTGCGTCAAGCTTTTCGGCGATTATTTCATCGGAGCCGTGGGCGGTAAGATCAAGAGGCAGGGGAACGATAACGTCGCCGTACAGTTCCTTCAGTTCCGCCAGCCGTTCGGCACGCCTTGCAATGACCCAGATGCGGTCCACGTCATATCCGCCCTGAATTATATGTTTTACGTATTCTTTTCCAAGTCCGGCCGACGCGCCGGTGACGATTGCTATTTTCTCCATTTGTCACGTCTCAAAGACCTAATATCCTTTCCATGAAGTAAAAATGGTGTAAAATCATTCAAACGAGATGCTATGCGTTCATCGTATGTTTTGAATTTATCAGGAGTCATGTTAGTACTTATTATTGTTGGCTTTCCGCTATTGATTCTTGAATTCATGAGAGACAAAACGCACGAAACCGTAAATTGATTGGTCATTTCCGAACCCAGATCGTCAATGATGAGCAGGTCGCATTCGTAATATTTATCGGTCTTTGCGGGCGAAACATCGGAATACGATTTGTGAAATCTTTCAAATTCGAAATCGGAAATTAGATCCTGTGCGCTTTTGAAAACAACATCGTATCCTTTTTCGGTTACTTCCTTTGCGATGGCAACCGACAGGTGCGTTTTTCCGACTCCTGTTCCGCCGACAAACAGGAGATTTTCGCTATTGCAATTGAAAGAATCGGCATAATTCTTACAATAACTAAATACACTCTCAATTTGCTCTTTTTGCAAATTATCTGAATCGTAATAATTAGGCGAAAAAGTATCAAAATTCATTTTCTCGAACAGCGCGCTAATGCCTGATGAGTCGATCCCGGCTTTTATCAGTTCCTGCTTCATGCAGTCGCACATGTTTATCCCGCAGAAGCCTGTGTCGGAGCATTTCGCGCATTTGTATTTTACGAAGTCGTAGTCGGAGGGATAGCCTTTTTCTGCAAGCAGACGGGCCTTTTTTGCGGTCAGCTCTTCCGTACGTTTTTTAAGTCTGAAAAGTTCCGATTCCAGCTTTTCGCCGCTGAATTTTTGCGCTGCCTCGAGACACCTGAGCCCGTAGCCGGCTATTTCGTTGTTTATTTCCCTGATCTCAGGGAAAAGATTGTTGATTTCGGACGCTCTTGCCTCTGCCTCTTCTCTTGCCCTGCGGTTCCGGTCGAGATATTCGTTTTTTATTCTTACAAAATTATCGCGGTTATAACTCATTTTTACCATCCTGATTTTGATTGAGCATTATCTCTTCACTGCGTTTCAACATAATTCTAACATAGTCATCATTATCAAAACTGTGGTATAGCCCGTTGTCCTTTTGTTTTTCTCTTCTCTTCTTTTTCTGGGACATATCGTCAACCGGCGGACTGCTCTCCGGGATCTCATCGACTGTCTTGACACCTTTATTGTGCCAGTCGGAAAGAATCGCGGAAGTATACGGATACAGATTGCCGCTTCCCGAATCGACGGCGCGGTCGAAAGCTTCTTTAATCAAATCAAACGGCATCTGCCATTCTTCGGTCCACAGTCTGAAAAATTCCGTTTCCTTTGCTGACAGCTGCCTTTTTCCAACGCCGAAAAGCTTTTTCAGTTTAAGAGAAATGGAATTTTTTTCATGCTCGCGGTCAATATAGTCGGTTATTTCGTTAACTGTTTTAAGCTTGAGACGGTACGCAGCCTTCGTAACGTAAGAGACCGTGACGTGCTCGCCGTTCTGTCTCATAAAATCATCGAAGTATGAAAACAGGAGGACTAAAGCCGCCCCGTCCATTTTCAGATCGTTTAAAAGAGATATAATTTTTGATTTGTCAGAATTGTTCAGATTAACAAGACCGCAGATTTTTGCGCATTCCTCAATTACATTTCTGATCGTATCGTTTTCATCTATTATTTGTGAAATTTCAAGACCGCTCATCACCCTGATTGTGTTGTCCTCGCGCAGCAGTTTTGCTTCCGCGAGTTTTTCAAACGCAAGGATCACGTCGCTTTCGGTGACGCACAGTTTTGACGATATGTCCGTAATGTCGGCGGCAGAGCACATGCTTTTATCTTTGCACAAAAGAAGAAGCAACC
>JAFZTO010000033.1 GCA_017618795.1 Clostridia bacterium
CAACAGAAAAACCATTTTTTTGAAAGACAAGATCCGGATTATCCGAAAATGTTTCACGTGAAACATTGGCGCAAGCCTCTCCAAAATTCAAAGCTCGTACTAAACACAAAGAGCGTAAAGATAATCCAGAAATCCTTGCCCAAAAAAACAGCCCCAATTATTGTTTCACGTGAAACATTTTACTGAACCGCAAAAAACATACCGAGACCCAGGCCGGAAAGGTTTCTCGTGAAACATCGATTATTCAGAAAAAAGACTGTCGGTCACAAAGCCGCGCCACCTCAAGTGATAGAACCAGGATGGATCACATGTATGTAATTCGATCTGATAGTTTCACGTGAAACATTCAGCCCGAATAGCGGGTGTGTCTTTCATAGAGTCCTATGTTTCACGTGAAACATAACAAAGATTTCCGATCATAACCAGATCCGCAACCTGCAGAAAATGTTTCACGTGAAACGTTTGCGCGCATAACCGGCATAACTCGACAGCGAATCATAGATGTTTCACGTGAAACATCACCTATAGAACTCGCTCATAATCAGATTCACAATCGGCAGAAGAATGTTTCACGTGAAACATTCAGAAACCATACAAGACCAATGCAAAACGCATTAGAGTAAACTGTATATACCCAAACGTAGACTGATAACAAAAAAACGAAAAATCCATTGTTTCACGTGAAACATCCAAATTCGAAAACATTCTTTAATCGAGCACTCAATGAACAATAGCTCTCGAGAAAGATCATGTTTCACGTGAAACATTCGCCAACATTCAGTTCGAAACGGCGAAAGATCATTCTGACGGAGGTTTCACGTGAAACAAAAATCCAACACATCAACCCGAAAATGTCGTTTTATCATATACCAGATCCTTCTTTGCGCGTTCTCCGTGGTTCTTTTTGCGTCCTGCGCGAACGTCAAGCTGCCGGAGACCTCATCGGAGGCAACGTCTGCAGATGCGGCCGCCGAGTCCATACGTGACAAACTGCCTCAAACGATACAGTTTGCCGGGGACAAAATGACGATCCTGGTCGATGAGCCGGAAAGGATCCTTGCGGACGATTCCGAGATCGGATCCGTTAAAACGGCTGTCGAAAACAGGAACGATTACATTTCATCCAGATACCAGATCACACTCGACGTAAAGACAGTTTCCAGCGAAACCATCGCAGAAGCCTTAAAAGAAAACGCTTTGGCCGGCATTCCGGAAGCGCATGCGATGTGCTACCCGTCAAAAACCTGCGTTTCTTTGTTGGCCAACGGTCTTCTCGCCGATTTGACGAGTCTGCCGGATTTTGATACAGAAATAGTATTTGACGA
Organism: Clostridia bacterium; assembly: GCA_017618795.1. GTDB lineage: Bacteria > Bacillota > Clostridia > Oscillospirales > CAG-272 > Colimorpha_A. The sequence continues at coordinate 1,326 of JAFZTO010000033.1, forward strand.
GGATTTTTACTCGGTTAATACGTCTGTTGGAAATCATTTGTATCTGCTTGCGACGGATACCATCCCGTATTATTCGGACATTTATTGCATTTTTTACCGCACCGAGTGGCTCAACAGTCTGGGGCTGGTTTCCCCGGTTGAACTGGCCAAGCGGGGAGAATGGACCGTCAAAGCCTTTCAGAACTATGCCGAACAGGCTGCCTCAGCAGTGATGCAGAAGTCCTCTTACGACGTTGCGCAGGACAAATTCGGTTATTCGGGGAGAACAAGAGACCTCCTGATTTCTCTTCTCGCCGACGGCGCGGGGCTTGATACGGTCGAAAAGCAGTCTTCGAATGTTCCGACGCTGATCTCATCGGGCGCGGGAATGGAACAGGATGTGTCTGCCGTTCGCTCGCTCCTGAAAAGCAAATCCAGAGCCCCGTATTACGGCGGGGACGCTTCGGAAGCCTTCTTGAACGGACGGCTCTGCTTCTACATCGACAAGCTGTCCTTTATCGATGTGCTTTATGAACTGAAAATGACGGAATCATCCGGTTTTGACTACGGCATCCTTCCGCTTCCGACCGGATCGAGCGGTCAATACCATACAACGGTCGATGCGGACGCCGCCGTTCTGTGCGTCCCAGCGAACACGCCGAACAAACAGCTTTCCGGACTTGGCTTAACGCTCCTTGCCGGAGCGGGACGCATTACCGTCAAACAGGCGGCGATCGATTCGTTCCTGGCGATCTATTCCTTCAATAACGATGAATCCTGTATGTTCGACATCATTCTTCGCAATACTTCCTTCACATTTGCGAACGTGTACGGCTCCGGACTGGAAGCCGTTTATGACGGGACGACCGGTCTTCTGTACCAGGTGCTGGAAAAAGGAAGCTCGCTGGATTCGCTCTTGACCAAGGCCAAGGAATCCTTTGACGAATGCATACGGTCAAACTTTCAGTGAGCGCTTGACGAATCGAAGAAAAAGTGATATCATAGTCTTTTGGAAAAAACACAATAAAAAGGAGTTATCATGAACGCAAAGAAAACAGTTGAAGATCTTCAGGTTGAAGGAAAACGGGTCCTTGTCCGCTGTGACTTTAACGTCCCGATCAAAGACGGCGTCATCAAAGACGACACCCGTATCGTGGCGGCTCTTCCGACCATCCAGTATCTGATCGATCATCAGGCAAAAGTCATTCTCTGCTCCCATATGGGCAAACCGAAAGGCCAGCCTCTTCCGGAGTATTCGCTCGCACCGGTCGCCGTTCGTCTGACCGAAAAACTCGGCCGCGAAGTCGTCTTCGCCGCGGATGACGAGGTCGTCGGCGAAAACGCGAAAAAGGCGGTTGCCAACATGAAAAACGGCGATGTCGTCCTTCTTCAGAATACCCGCTATCGCCCCGAAGAAACCAAGAATACCGAGAATTTCTCCCAGGAACTGGCTTCTCTCGCGGATCTGTTCGTGAACGACGCATTCGGCGCCGCGCACCGTGCGCACTGCTCCACCGTCGGCGTGGCTTCCTACGTCAAGGAATCCGCCAACGGCTATCTGATGGCCAAGGAAGTGAAATTCCTGGGCGACGCGGTCAACAATCCCGTCCGTCCGTTCGTCTGCATCCTCGGCGGTGCGAAAGTTGCCGATAAACTGAACGTCATCGCCAATCTGCTGACGAAAGCGGATACCCTGATCATCGGCGGCGGCATGGCCTATACCTTCCTGAAAGCGAAAGGCTACGGCGTCGGCACCTCTCTGGTCGACGACGAAAAGATCGAATACTGCAAGGAAATGCTTCAGAAAGCGGAAGAACGCGGCGTCAAGCTTCTTCTCCCGATCGACACGGTCATCGTCAAAGACTTCCCGGATCCGATCGACGCTCCGATCGCCATTTCCGTAGTGCCCTCCAACGAGATCCCGGACGACTATATGGGCCTGGACATCGGACCGAAGACGCGCGAACTGTTCGCAAACGAGATCCTTTCCGCCAAGACGGTCGTCTGGAACGGACCGATGGGCGTCTTTGAGAACCCGATCCTCGCGGAAGGCACCCTCGCCATCGCAAAAGCCATGGCCGACACGGATGCGACCACCATCATCGGCGGCGGCGACTCTGCCGCGGCATTCAACTCGATGGGATTCGGCGACAAAATGAGCCACATCTCCACGGGCGGCGGCGCTTCGCTGGAATACCTGGAAGGCATCGATCTTCCCGGCATCGCGGCTATGACCGACCGGTAAGAACACAGTTCGGAAAGGAATAGACGTCATGAAAAAAGAATGCAGAAGAGCCGTCATCGCCGGCAACTGGAAAATGAACAAGAACCCCGAGGAAGCCGCACAGCTGATCGAGGCCATCAAAGCCGAAAACGCCGGCGCCGACAACAAGGGCG
>JAFZTO010000034.1 GCA_017618795.1 Clostridia bacterium
CTTTCAAAATAGCGTCCACGTCCTCTGTCATATAAATGGCGTTTTCCTTGATAAGATGCCCTTCGCCGTCTATCATGTTGTTCGGAGTAACAGTTATTTTAACATGGTCAAATCCAAGTTTTTTTGCAGCGGTGATATTGCTTAAGGTCACTCCGTGAATTTCCTTGTTCGGATTGTAGACTTCATAAGAGTTGCGGCTCAGGTTCGCGCCCTGAAATCTCTCCATTACTATTCCCTTGCCTACGTTCAGCACAGGAGATTTCGAAGCGTTATCCGATTCCTTTATTACAGTCGTCGTAACTTTGTCTGCGGGAAGAGCAGCGCCGAACAGTCTGACCTGGGCAACAGATCCGTCAAAATTGTTATCACCTGCGGGTGAGTTTCCGATATAAATATCATCTGCGGACCTGTTCGGAGTTCCCCCGACCGTCAGAGTTTTTACCGCCTCCGTATCTACGTAATATACCAGAGTGCCGTTTTCATATGATACTCCAACCTGATGCCATCTGCCGTCGACAATGTTTTTTCCGGAAAGCTGAATTCCGGAAAGCCCGTCCATTGCAAACCCGAGTTGCCCTGTCTTTCCGTCGGCATACAGTGACCAGCCTCCCTCCGTCGAGACGCTTTCGCTGAAAACGTACATAGCGTCTATCCCTATTAGAGTTTCGTCAAGCAGATAGTGATAAAATCTGAAATAGTTTATCGCTTTCATCTTTGCGTTTTTTGCACGCGCCGAGCCAAGCGGAATGATTATCTCGTTCCAACCATCCTTAAGATCAGTCACCGTCCACGTCGAAGACTGCGCTCCCTGACCGCCGTCGCTTGCGAGATCAACAGCTCCGCCGCGGGCAGTATCAAGATTTGCCGCATTGTCTATGTAGACCCACAGCCGCAGGCTACCGTTATTGTCGACGTATTTGCTGAGATTAACCTCAGGAGTGCAGCAAAACACAACGAGATCGTCCTCAGTCGCCTCAAGATACGCCTTGCCTTCCTTCGGACCGGCTTCAGAGCCGATATTTATCGGGCCCATCCCCCACCAGCCTGTATTGTCATCGGCGTTGAAAAGCTTTATTTCGTCGGTTTTTCTTTCGGAACTGCCTCCACTCTGGGATATAATGACCCGGTTCTGATTTTCTCTGACCGGAGCGTTGACAAATGCCGAGACAGTAAACGAACTCCCAAGATCAATCCCGGTGTTTTTTGCATAGAGATATGATCCGGACGTTGAGAAATCCGCAACCCTGCCGAATGTGTCGCTGTTCAGCCATACCGTCCATTTTGATTCAAGTTCCACTCCCCCGATAGCGGAAGGCGCGTATCCGGCACTTCCTCCGCCGTTTAGTTCCCACGCTCCCAGGGAGCCGGAAATAAGACCGTAATCCGCTATTTCGCTGAAAACGGCTTTCGCTTCTGTATCGCCGCTTCCCATAATATATGTCGAACCGGGAGGATACTGTTTCCCGTTTATTTTCCATCCGGTAAATGAGTAACCGCTTTTTACCGCATCGGCGGGAAGCACAATCCTCTCACCGTCGTATGAATCATAGTCTTCTGTTTTGTAACTGTAATCGTATTTAAGCACTTTCGTCTCCTTCGCTTTCCATTTGGCTTTAAGCGACATGCTGTCTTTTGTAACCAGATATTTGTCGCCTTCCTGATACGTTCTGTCTCCGTCGGTCCAGCCTGCGAAATCATAACCGTCGCGCACCCAGAGGTTTTTCGGCAGTGATATCTCGCTTCCGATAGCAACAATTATGCTCATCTCGCGGTTTTCGCCCATGAGATAGTCGGCGCCGCCCCCTAAAAAATTAATGACCTTTGTATTGTCCGGCATCCAGAGTTCGTGCATACCTATACGTATCTCGGTCTGTCCCGTTACATATTGGAAAAGTCTGAAGCTGGAAATGTTGGTAAGATCCGCCTTATCCGTATGGCTTTCGTACAGCCTTATCGCTATATCGTTCCATCCGGTTTTCAGACCGGCGTCCGTGACCGACCATGATGTTACCTCGCCGTCCTGATCATAAAACTCGAACATCCCGTTTGTAGGCGTGTTAGTGACAAGCATATCAACGTTTTCTACCCAAAGTGTCAGGTGCAGATAGCCCTCCTTTTCAAATCTGGAAATATTAATAGGCGTATCATACACGTTGCAAAATATCAGAACGTCGTTTCCGCTCGTTCCGTTCCACTGCCTGCCGTCCTCATCGCTTCCGTGAGTGATTGAGTACGTTCCCCACCAGCCTTTGTTTGACTTACAGTCATCTATAAGCATTGTACTTCCGCCTTTTTCCCAGACTGCGGTAAGTTCCAGATCCCTGTCCGGCATTTCGATTATTTCTCCCTGTTGATATGTTGTTTCGCCGTCCGTCCACTCCACAAAGCACATTTCATATTCGGAAAACGTGTTTTTTGAGATTTCTACTGTGTCTCCCGCCTTTGCCGTCTGCGTGGCGGGAGCCCGGCCGGAAGCCGTTTCTCTGCCTTTTGAATACTTTATTGTATGCTCACCGGTCGTTTTCGGAGGATTTTCCCCGGTTGTTCCGGCCGGATTTTCCGTTGTCACGTCGGGCGGCACAGTTTTTCCGCACGAACAAACTGCAAAAACCAATATCAAAACTAAAATAAGCGCTGTAATTCTTTTCATGTTAACCCTCAGCATTTCACTATCATGCCGTCCCATGCGAACCAGCCTGACAGTATCCCTACAGTCAGCCTGTTCTCCCCGTCGACCAGAGCGCCTTTTAAGGCAATCTCTTTTCTTTTCGGTCTGCAAAGCATAAATTTATCCTGTTTTTTCAACCCGTATCCCTTTTCGAATACGATATTCTTTTTAACACCGTTAAGATCGAGTTCTATCTCCGCTCCGTCAGGCGAACAGTCGGTTATTCCCAACTCTATGCGGCAGTCTCCGGCATGCGAATCAAATCTGAACCCGGCTTCCTTTTCACATATAAATCCGATGTTCCGGCAATCCGCCTTTTTATCGATGATTGCTGCACTGCCGTCAGTACCGTCGCCGAACTCTTCGCACGTGTCGTCTATGCGTCCTACAATCGCGACTGCGTCATCCGGAATGAAGGTATATTCCGGCGTATTGAACGCCTCAACCGTAATTCCCACGCCGGTCAGATCATCACGGAATGACTCGAGCGTGATTTCCCTTTCTTCGCCAGGAGGGACAGAAACATAATTGTTTTCAACGAAAAGCATCGGGATGTGCTTCGCAAAAGGTCTGACCTCGCAGCAAAGGGCCGTTTGCTCTCCTTTGTTGCATATTCTGTATACACATTTTTTCGGATCCTGCAGCATTGAAACAATTTCAAGTTCCGTTTGTCTGAGCCCCCCTCCGCACTGTCCTGTCATCGTATAGGGAATAAAGAAATCGGTATCCGGCGTGTTCTTTCTGATAAGTCCGCCAAGCGGGGCAGTCACACCCTTCATGGCAAAGAATTGCACCCTCTCGCTGACAATCCTGCCGTTCTTTTCCAGTTTCAGCTCAACAAACACCGGGCCGAGCTTCATCTCTATTGGAGGATTGATCTTAAAACTGTCAACCTTTACGGCACTGACAGACTCGATTCCGTCAAGAACGCCGCTGTTTGTACGAATAACTTTCCCCCGCCGGTCGCGAAGCGTCCATTTCCATCGTAGGTTAAACTCTCTGTCCGGCAAATCGGACGTAACGTATACATCGGCAAATGAACTGTCGCCCGAATTGTAAAATATGGATTCTGTCTTAAGAGATATGGAAAGCGGTGCCATCGCCTCCTTAGCCATATAATAATTTGTGTGAACCTGGCCCTGATAATTGACAAATCCGCATCCGGCTCCGTTCGGCGCCGGTTCGTTGTAGCACCATGTACTGAACCCGCTGAATTTCTTTCCCCTGCGCCTGAAACTGTCCATTGCGTAACGCAGACCCTCTCCCGACAGATACTGGCCTGCACGGAGCGTATCAGCGAGGTTGTCGGTTTTTCCGAACATTCTTTCAATAACGGGCATGTTCATCCACATTTCCGCATTAATTGAATGGAAAACATTTTTCCTTATCAGATCCTCGTTTTCGGGATCAAGCGGAAAACGGTCCTTTGGGGGAATATATTTTTTCCAGAGTTCGATGTTCCCCGGGGTACTGCACGAAAACTCGCCGTTCCTTTGCATAGGCGCGTTATTGCAGTTGTCGGTCATCATTGCGTCGTATTCCTCGTAATGATTGTCCGGATTGTAGTCGTAATGACCGTGGCGACTTCCCACAATCGGGCATGTACTTCTGAAGATTCTCTGAGGATCGCTTTCCTTTGCCGCGTCGATCATAACCTGAAGCGCCGGATGTATCATCCTGGGATCGGTATACCATCCCATCTCGTTCCCTCCCGTCCATTCTATTATGCACGGGTGCCGGCGCAGCTGCTTTATGAAATTCGAAACCGTTGCCCTGTACATGCCGTACATTCCGGGCAGGTCTTCCGGAACGCAGTTGCCGAACGGCATGTCCATAAGTAACATCAGTCCGTGTGCGTCGCAGTAATCATGGAAATCATTGTAGTAATAAGACTGCCCTCCGTGGACACGAAGGGTGTTCATATTGCCGCGCAGGGCAAGCTCCGCAAGATATTCCTGCATATCCTTTCCCTCGTGCCCCTTAAACGCATCGATAGTTACCATGCAGGAACCGAAAGTTCTGATGAGCCTGCCGTTAATATGAAGCGCGAACGGATGAATAAAATCCGCCGGAAGTCCCTCGCACTGTCCCCATACAACCTCGCGCAGACCGATATTTTCAGTCCTTTCGTCAGACATCTTTCCGTTTATTACAGCCTGCACTTTTACGCCGTAAAGCGGATGCTCTCCGTGACCGGCGGGCCACCAGAGTTCTGGATTTTCGACAGTTATCTCTGCAGACGCAAACCCTGTCCCCTTTTTCAGTTCCGCAACGCTCAAGGCAGTATATTCTTTTCCGTCGGGACCGGCAAGAACAAAACGGAACTCGGCCCGGGTGTCCTCAAAGACGTTTACCTCCGCCTCAATGCCGATCACGGCTTTCCTGTAGTTGTCCGAGAAAGAATAGCTGTACTTCAGCCAGTCAATTCTGACATTGTTCGTTCCTGTAAGCCATACGTCCTTCTGTATTCCGAGCGTGTAAAGGTTGGAACTCCAGTCATAACTGTACGTCGCAATACTTTTGAGACCGCACAGACGCTGACGGGTTTTGTTCATCGCCGTCACAAACCAGTATTCAAAATCTTTCGAATGGACTCCGCTGTCCGCACCGTCGGAGTTAATGAGAAGAGGCAGTAGCTCGGGCGGCATCTTCTCTATCTCAACGCGTATGACATTGTTCCCCGGGACGATTACAGCGTCGGTAATATCAACGGAAAACATAATGTATTCGCCGTTGTTTGCCCCGACAAGCCTGTCGTTTACATATATTCTGCAGGTAAAATCAACAGATTCGAAAACAAGGGTAAGCCTTTTATTCTTCCATGATTCGTTTAGATAAAGTCCCCTAATGTACGTCCAGTCGTGCTGACACGCCTCATATTTGTCATCAGGTCCGTTTCCGTACCAGAAATCGGTGGTCAGCATGTTGTCGATAAGATCCTGCTGGACCACACCCGGAACGGTCGCGTGGATAAAGGAAGACATATTATCGGACTTTAATTTCCAGTCTTTTCCGCTCAGTAACAGTTTCATTTTTAGCTCCGCAAACAGTTTTTTGGCAACGGGAAAATAGCCCTGCCGGAAACCTGTCGATCGCAGGGCTATTTATATTATATTATTATTTCGTTTTCTTCTTTGCGAAAATAAGAGCAGCGCCCGCGACAACCGCGCAGACAACGGCTACAGAGATGTAGTCAGCAGTAGGAGGAGTTACAGGATCATCTCCACCCTGGCTTCCCGATTCGGGAATCACGAGCTTGACGTCATCAAGCATGACTTTGTTGGTGTAGCCGTACTGAACATACCTTCCGGCGTCGACCTTAGTCGGGTCGAATCCCGAGTCTGCGACCCCGTCCGAAAGCTTGATATTGAGTTCCGTCCAGCCTGTCTTAAGATACTGCCCTATCTCGAAGTGGATCTGCGGACCGCCAAGCATGCCGTTGCCGAAGTGAATATCGCTCTGCCTTCCATCAAGAGCGGCTTCATCGATATCGTCGATGTAGATCCACATGTGAAGAACTGCGTCGGGATTGTTCATATACTCGCTGATATCAATGGTATTGTAATTGCCATCGGTCACTCCCTGATGGAAGCAAAGCTGTGCGGCATAGGCGTTAATGCTGTCAAAGGTATCACAGATTGCATTTCCGACCTTGCCGGGCTCGAGGGTCAGAGCCTGCTCAGCCCAGGTGTTGTCAAGGGTGTCCCCCGACATCAGAACCAGTTCTTTAGCGCTTGCGCTGAAAGCAAGCGACATGGCAATAACAATTGCCGCTACGACAAAAATAATTGTCTTTTTCATTTTCTTTTCTCCTTTAAGAAAAAATAATATTTGTGCGTTTGCACATTTAAACTAATTGAGTGAAGAGAAACCGACGGCGCATATGCCGAACCAGTCGCTTTCTGTTTTTTCAGAATCGAACATTTCGATTTCAACAACGTGTTCTCCGGCGTCAAGCCCGTGGTATATGTCAACGACAGTCATCCATTTTGACTCGGAATAACCGTAAAGATACTGCTGTGTCCGTTTCCCGTCGACGTAGATGTTGGCGTATGCTGTTTTTTTCGAACACGTTACCATTATATGGAAATTCGATGCGCTGACAACAAAGGTTATTCTTGAACCCGTTTCGGACGTCTGCCATCCTCTGGATGTTATCTGAAGCAGTTTTGCATTGTAGTCATCCGTCCATTTCCCGCTGACGACCGAGACATATTCGCTCGACCCTACGGCATCCGTCATTTCCGCATCCGCATAGGTGTTTTCCGTTACCTTTGCGGGAAGAATTCCGGACAACTTTTTCCCTCTGATTTCCGGCACGATAATATATTTTTCCAGATAATCGATAACCATTTCAGCGTACAGCCTGTGACCGTTGTTTGTCGGATGGACATTGTCCGCCGACCACATGCTGTCAGCTCTGAGTTCCTCAAATTCTGAGTCCTCCGCATGTTCGAAAAACGCGGATTTGAAGCTTAGTTGCGGAACTCCGTACGTAACGTTCACCGGTCTCTGCTTCTCCTGTATATTCGCGCCGCTGCGCGGGCAGACACAAGAGTCGATGACCGGTATTCCGCGCGAAATAAGTTTTGAGAGAATTCCCTCATACGCTTCAACAGCGTGTGGCAGTCCTACGTCGTTCGTACCGAAATCAACTATGACCAGATCAGGCTCCGCTGACAGAACGTCTCTCGAAACTCTCGAAACACCGTAAACGAGTTCGGTCGAGCCTATCCCTGCGTTGGTAAATTTCACGTTCCCGTTGTCCGGATCACCGTCAAGAGATTCGAACCAGTAATAGACAATATCCGACCAGCCTTTCCCAGTATCCGCCCCGGCCCCGAAGGTTATCGAATCTCCGAAAGTAACCAGGCTGACTTTTTCGCCTTTCCTTGCCCGATTTACAACGTCGGCGATAGCCGATTTCATTTCATCGCTTCCTTCGAACAGAACCGAGCGCAGATGGGCGTTGTAGATTTCCTTTTCGTAAGGTGTCATGTTTTCAGTTATATCGGCAGTCGTGCCATCCTCCGGCATCAGATCCGTCGAGTTCCGCGCCGTGCCGACGGAAACCGTTTTTGCGGAATCCGCACCCCACCCGGCAGTATCGTTTCCTGCCGAGCAGGAAACGAGCGTCGCGGCCAGGAGGAAAAAAGAGGCTGCATGAACAAGTTTTTTATTCAACTGTGTTGTCCTTTATGAACTGCTTATACCAGAAGAAACTGTCTTTCGGAGTCCTGACCTGGGTTTCGTAGTCGACATGGGTCAGACCGTAGCGCGCTCCTGTGCCTAGCGACCATTCGAAAATGTCCCAGAAACTCCACACGAAATACCCACGTATGTCAAGGCCCTCGGCTATGCAGTCCTTTACGACCTGCGAGTGATCCTTCAGATAGTTTATCCTGTACTCGTCATGGCATTTCCCGTCCGGCCCAAGGCAGTCGGCATCTCCGCCGCATCCGTTTTCAGTAACTATTATCGGAATTTTCCCTTCAGTATCCTTCCAGCATTTTTTAAGGATGTTGCGCAGACCTTCCGGGTCCTTCTCGATTGTCCCATATTTTTCTTCTCTTGGAACCGGGAGATAATGGAATCCGTCGATCCCCTCGTCCTCGGTGTATTTCACCGCCATAGTAGAATAATAGTTTATACCGATGAAATCGCATGGATTTTCTTTGAAAAGTCTGCGGTCGTAATCCGAAATTTCAAACATATATCCGCGCTTTTTATATTCCTCGACTGCGAGAGGAGGGTATTCGCCGGTGGCCATCACGTTGTAGAACCAGTAGAAGGCAGTATCGTTTGCAAGAGGTACTATGTCGATGTCTTCTTTTCTGTCTGTCGCCGGCACCCTCGGAACCATGTCCAGAGCGATACCGACCTGCGCTCCCGGAATGCGTTCGTGAATGAGTTTAACGGTCTCAAAATGTGCCTTCATCGCGTAGTGACCTGCCTGGCAGGCGGTTTTGTAGCACTGAATGTTCGGAGGAAAATGTCCTGCCGAATATCCGCCGAATATAAACACGTAAGGCTCGTTGTAGGTTATCCAGTATTTTACTTTTGAACCGAACTCGTCGATAAGCACGTTTGCGTATTCAAGCCACCAGTCGACACACTCGGGATTTGCCCAGCCGCCTCTGTCCTGGAGCGCCTGGGGAAGATCCCAGTGATACATCGTCATGAACGGCTCCACGCCGTAGCCTTTCATTTCGTCTATAAGGTTGTGATAGTACTGAATCCCGGCTTTGTTGATTTTCCCCGTGCCTTCCGGAAGAATTCTCGTCCAGGCGACCGAAAAGCGGTGCGCGTTTACTCCGAATGTTCCGAGAAGCTTCATATCCTCTTTATAGCGGTGGTACTGATCTATAGCAACATCGGCGTTTTCGTTGTGATAAACCTTGTTGCCGCGCCTGTCGTGGCAGAAGCGGTCCCAGATGCTCTCGCCCTTTCCGTCCTCGTTCCACGCGCCTTCAACCTGAAAAGCGCTTGTATCGGTGCCCCAAAAAAAATTCTTCCTCATATCAGTAACCCCACTTTTCGACTGCCTTAATCAGTTTGCTAATAGCCTTTGCGACCTGTGTCTCGTATTTTGCATAGTAAGACGCGATGTCGCTGGTCTGTGAAACACCGCTGTACCACTCCTGGCAACCGGTCAGGAACACGGTATTCATGGCAAATCCGGCGAAATTATAGTACATACCGAGATCGTAAACTCTATTATTTAGAATCAGCTCAATCATTGCGGCTGATTCGTCATCACGGGTGTTTTTGGTCTTCAGGACAACGTCGTAAAATCCGGGGACAAGCGTATAATGAGCCTCGGCCGCAAGCGCCTCGAGAATTATCGACGAAAAATCCGCGTCGTCGACATAATACGGTATCGACACAACACTCCCACCGTAAGGCTGAGCAAGAGAACAGTAATCCTTCTGCGTTTCGTCGTACATCGGTACGGGAATAATCCCGAAATCGTCGATCATAGATTCCCTGAACTGCTCGGTCACGCTGAGCGGGCCCTGTTTGAACAGCGCTCTTCCCTCAGAGAATATTGTATTGTTGTACGAACCGCTGTACGGCTCATCCTCCACTTTGAACTGGGAACTGTTGAAAGTGATCTGCTTGTCAAACAGTATCTGCTCAAGGAAATACTGCATCATGTTCACGTTTCTCTGAGTATAGAAGGAATCATAGGGAAGTCCTTCGTCGTCCTTTGAAACGTAACGTCCGCCCCCGGAGACGAAGAAATGGTTTACAAGTCCGTCGTCGCCGGTCAGACCGAACTGATCGAGCGGCCCTTCATGACCGTCCTTGTCGAGATCGATGTAAAGCGGTTTGCAGAGTTCAAGGAGCTTTGCCATAGTCCATTCCTTATTTTCAACGATCTCGTACATGTTTCCAACGTTGTAGTCGGTAGCAAGACGCTTGTTGAAGAATATCGCTCCTGCGGTGCCGAAGTCGTTAATCGTCAGATTGCAGATGCCGAACGGCATATATCCGTTGATGTTGAACGAATCGACGGCACCCTGATTCCACCACGGCTTGTCGAGCTCCAGATAATCCATGTCCGCTAAATTGGCGAAGACGTTCTGCCCGTAAAGGCGCTGGATGTTATCACCGAGGGACACGTACACGTCTGCTATGCTCTCGCCAGTTGACGCGGTCTGCTGAATCAGTCCCTCGTAATCAAGATACTGCTCCTCGCGCATGGTTATCTTGACCTTATACTTTTCCTCAACAGCCAGATTTCTTCTCCAGACACCCTGACTTATGGGATTGTCGCCCTCGGATTCAACGAACAGATCTTCCCAGATTCTGTACCCGAAAACGTTTGAAGCGAGTATCCTGTATTCGCGCCCGTCATAATCCATCTCCGGCAGATTAGGCAGGATTCTGGCGGTCGTGACCTCGTCGGTCACCTCCGTTCCGTCGCCTTTTCCGGTGGATCCTGTTCCCGTTGTCGTGCCCGGCTCGGGCCTGTTTGTTTCAGCGCATCCGATAGCCACGGCCGCAATCATTGCAAGTGCCAGAAGCATACAAACCAGTTTTTTCATGTTTTTTATCCTCCTCAGATAATCTTGATATTTCTCACCGTGCCGCGTCCTGTTCCTCCGGCCGGCGTCTTTCTGGGGTAATCCGGGTTTACGGTCAGCTTTCTTATCAGAATCAGCAGATCCGGATCGTTGCACCGCTCGCCCTGAACCGTGATATTTGTCATTGTGACTCCATCTATATGACAGTCCCTGTCGGGATCGAAAAATTCAACCCAGTCCTCCGGATTGTCTGAATATTTCCAAGTCGCCGAATTTGGACCTACAGCAACAAAACGGTAATCCGAATATGCAAGATCAGCCAGTGGATAGCTTACATCGATGTCCGATAGATGAATCTCTCCTCCGTTGGCATGTATCTCAAAGCAGGCGTTTTTGGCAGTGTAGTATGTGTTCGCCGGATAATAATCCATCCGTATCCTTCTGAAAAACAGATTATGAATCAAACCGGGGCCGAAACTTTTGTCGTTTTTCCCGTCTGGAGTCCAATCGGGCTGATAGTACAATTTGAATGTGTGAACGCCCGTTATATCCTGAAAAACTGTATTGAAGACAGGACATTCTGTCATGCTACCGTCCGGAAAAACATAATTTCCAGGCAAAAGCCGCATCTCAGACCATAAATGTCCTGGCAGACAGTTGATTTTTTCAACAATTATATCATGTATTCCGCCGAAGGTCAACCGTCCTGCTTTCCAGTTCCACGCATTGAGAGCGACGATGTCATCGCCTGTCAGTCCGCGTATGTCGCGGATGACGCCCCATGAGGCCGGACCTTCCACGTGAATACCGTCGCGGTTCTGATCCTCAGCAAAACATATATCGTTTATAAGAAAGCCGGAACAGTTTCCGATCATCAGACCCATACGCCTGGAATGCCGGATCGTTACATGTTCAAAACGGCAGCCAATCACGTTGCTGAACAGAAATAGCCCGTCGCTTCCGCCGTCAAACGTTTCTCTGCAGTTAATGATTACGGATTCCGGAGCTTCCCAGATCCCGCCTGTAACCGAAATATCCCGATCACTGGAATCCCCCGGAGATACTTCGCGGAAACGGCCGTCAAGAACGTTGCGATTACGGAGCATTACTCCGTCTCTGGTAAAAATCATCCTGGTTTCCGGATGCACGCGGAGCGTGTTACCGCTGTTTATTTTAATACAATGCCTGAAATAAAGCGGTTCGCTGTGGTAAGGGATCTCAACGCCCGGGTGCTCGTTCAAAGCCTTCTGAACAGCAATCGAATAATCCTTTACCGTTTCACCGCAATATTCGTATGTATCGCAGTATGGCAGATATTCATCCGCATTTATACAGTCCGCATGCGGTTCTGCAAGGCGGTCAATTCTTTCCCGAATTCGCTTTTCCAGAAAATCAGCGTCGTAATCTTTCAGCGGCATGAATGTTCTCCTCCGGTTTTTTATATTTCGACCGGGTAACGCCTTTACCCTTCTGTTCAGACGATGAAAACTTCTCTCGCCACACCGTATCCCGTTCCTCCGGCCGGCGTGGTTTTCGGATAATCAGGGTTAACAGTCTGCCTTCTTACAAGAAGCAGTTTTTCCCCGTCAACGCATTTTTCCCCGCAAACCGTGATATTGTCAAACACTATATTTTCCGCATGACATATACTGTCAGGATCGAAAAAATCGAACCAGTCTTCGGGATTATCGCTGATTTTCCATGTGGCTGAAATCGGCCCGATGGCTGCAAGAGAATAGTCCGAATAATTACCGTCCTTCAGCGGATAGTTCACTTCAATGTCGTAAAAACCGAAGTTGTATCCGTCCGCGTGTATCTCAAAGCAGGAGTCCTTGGCCGTGTAATACGCGGAAACGGGGTAGTAGTCCACGATTATTCTCCTGAAATACAGATCGTGAAGCACACCGAGTCCAAAGCTCCTGTCAGTGTTATAACCCGGCATAAGGTTTGGCTGGTTGTACATCTTCACCGTATGTACGCCGGAAATGTCCTGCATAATGATATTGTAAAGCGAACATTCGATAGTCTCGCCGTCGGGAAGCACGTAATTCCCCGGAAGCAGTCTCATTTCCGACCACAGATGCCCGGGCTGACAGTGTATGTTCTCGACAATGACGTCGTGAATGCTTCCGAACGTCAGACTGGAGTTCGTCCAGTCCCAGGCATTAAGGGCTATGACATCGTCACCTGTTCTTCCGCGTATATCGCTGATTGTCCCACGGAACGCCGGCCCCTCCACGTGTATACCGTCGCGGTTCTGATCCGCGATAAATTCAACGTCGTTTACCGTAAAGTCGGAGCAGTTTCCTATCATCAGACCCATTCTATTAGAATGGCGTATCCTTATATGCTCAAAGCTGACTCTGACAATGTTGTGCAGCAGAAATAACGCGTCACTCCCGAGAAATCCGTCAAAAGGCCTTGAGTTGTTTATGATCACGCTGTTCGGCGCTTCCCATATTCCGCCGCTTACCGATATATCGTGATCGCTGCACAACCCCGGCTCGACCCGGTTGAAATGGCCGTCAATGACATTTCTGTTGCGGAGTATTATTCCGTCATCGATAAGAATAATTCTCGTATCCGGATGCACCTTCAGTGAATTGCCGCTGTTTACAATAACGGCCCTGCTGATATATATTGGCTCGCTGTGATACGGAATCTCCACGTTCCGGTGCGCATTGAGCGCCATCTGGACTGCGTTTATGTAATCTGTGACATCTTTCCCTTCATACACCGCCGTACTGCAGTAATTCAGATAATCATCCGCGCTGGCGTATTCGGAACAATCAATTACGGGTCTCACAATCTGTGTGCGTATCTTCTTTTCCAGCGTCCCGCACTCATTACGCCCGTTTTTCAGGGTCCTCATTTATCAGTTCCTCCCGGAATTATTATTCAGTATTTCAAACTGATATCGGGACGGCGTCACTCCGATTATTTCCTTGAAAGTCCTGGCGAAAGAATGGTATGACAGGAAACCGGCCTTTTTTCTCGCCTCGTCAAGGGTCATCCCCGAAAGTATGTTTTCAATCGAATGAGATATCCTCACATTCTGAAGATACTGATGAATCGTCAGGCCCGTCACTTCCTTGAAAACGACAGTCAGATAACTTTTGCTCGTATTCATTTTCTCATATAGGGCGTCGTTTGTAAAGTTTACATCGGCGTAATTGTTTTCTATATATTCCGACGCGCGCATAACAAGGGGCCAGGCGCCGAGCTCGCGTTTCGCAACCGATTCGCTGTTCGAACGGCATTTTGAAATAAGATCGAGCATTTTAATCAGTTCCGATTTGGCCTGCAATATGCTGTTTTCGACGTGGAAAAGATTTTCAAGCGTGTCAAGTATCGATTTCAGATGTGCTCTCTCGCTGAAATCAAAGTGATAGAGTTCAGCCGAATTTATGACCTTTTCCCTTCTGGGTGAAAGAACAGTCTCATCCAGCGTTCCGCTGTACATGTTCGCGCCAACGAGATTAAGTTCCATTCTTTCAGGCATCGAATACATATCGAAATGAACGACATACATTTCGGTATTGCATTTTATTGTCGTGAAATGCGGGGTGAACGGCGGAATCAGTATTCCTTTCCCGCTGTCAATCGTAAATTCTATTCCATCGATTTTATAGGTCAGCACACCGTCGCTTATGTATGTAAAAACATAATCGTAGTCAATGAATCTCATGTCCTGAAAAATGACTCCCGATTCCCTTCTCATAGCTCTGAGAAACGGCGAAACGTCATACGGAATCCATGTTTTCATCTTTTCTCCCCCGCCTGACTTCGTTCGATATTATTATACAACATGTTTTCAGCGTTGTCAACTTACAATTAATCCATTTACTGTACAAAAAATCCGATTCCTTTAAACCGCCGCCCCATTTTCACACCGAATTTCGGCAAAACAATTATCATTTTATCCTGTCGGCAGTCTCATTTTTTCCGATTCGCGGTATAAAACCTTTTGCTGCCGAAATTATAATAAAAAATGCTCCCGGAAAAGAGAGCATGCGTTTCAGTTGTCATAGTAACTTCTGACCGGCGGAATTCCGCTCCGGTCATATGGCAGACCTCCTCCACGCAGCAATCACTTAAGCAACGATGAAGGCGGGCTTTCATAAGAGAAAAAATAGAAAACCCACGCGGGGGGGAGCGTGGGCATTCTGGCGCGCCCGAGAGGATTCGAACCTCCGGCCAATCGGTTCGTAGCCGAGTACTCTATCCGCTGAGCTACGGGCGCATTGCTTTTCAGCGGATAATATTATACCACTTCTTTCGACTTTTGTCAAGGTTTCCTGAAAAAATGGCGGAAAAAATGTTTTCTTTTCCGCATTTTCAATTGCAGAAACTCTTCAGGGACTCGAAACTAAAAAACAATGCTCCATTCCGTCAGCGTTCCGTCGGGAACAACGGAATAAACGCCGGACGTGTCGCTCTCCGGGTCATACCACGTGATTTTGTACTCGTCGCCCGGAACGGTTTCCGAAACGCCGGACAGGACGCGACTCTCTCCGTCCCAGCGCATCTCCTTTATCTCCAGCGCTCCCTGGCTTATGTGCCTGTTCGTCGATACGATGGCGGGATGTTCCGGCACTTCTCTAATCAGCAGCACCTTTGATTCGCAGGGATGAAAATCGAGCCGCAGTCCGTGTCTTACCCGTCCGTAAAAAACGCCGTCCCAGTAATCGTAAACGAGATACTCCTTTTCCGGCTCCAGATCGAGTTCCGTGAACAGAAATTCCTCCGTCCGGTCTCTTTCGGTGAGATTTACAACGTCCGCGATCTGATACCCGTCAAACGCGGTTTTAACATAGCAACCTATGACAAACGTCTGACCGAGCTTTTCCTTGCTCTCAAGCAGCAGCGGGTGAACGTCAAGAGACGGTATGACCCTGCGGATTATGTCTATACGCTCGTCGGACAGTTCGCGCAGATCGTCGCCTATCGTTACCGGAAGCCCGAGCAGGCTGACGAGCGACGCCCTTGTCCTCGCCTGATAAAGCGTATTGAACTCCTCCCTGACAATGAGATTGTCCGGATCGCAGTACTCGGCGTTGTTGTGGAGAGGATAATAATACTGGAGTTTACCGAAGCACTCGTCAAGATAGTTCCGCCAGGAAAAAATGTCGCACCCGATACGCGCCGCGTCGAAAATATCCGCATACGCGCAGATGTCGCGTTGCGATTCACCGTGGCACGAGAGCATATAAGTACCGTCCCCGACGGTTTCGCGGGCCTTTTTCACGACATCGCGGAGCGCCTGCTCCGGAGTTTTGCTTTTGTCGTAAAAGCGGTCGTGGTACTGGTCGTAATAGTCCAGCGCCCGCGGGAGCGCGTCCCATTTTATCGCCTCATATCCCCATTCATTCTTAAGCGTGCCGAAGACCGAGGGGATAAATTCGTTAAGATATTTCGGATGTGTCGGATCGAACCACCAGTCCCCGCACCACGATTTTCTCTTTACAAGCACCGTTTCGGGATTTTCCTTAATAAACGGCGTTTCGCGGACCTCGTGCGATGCTCCGATCCACACGCACGGCACAAAGCCGTCCTCCCGTATTCTTTCAGCCAGATATTTCATTCCGTGCGGATAGCGCTCGGGGTCGGGCGTAAAGGTATCGAATTTTACCTCTTTGTCGGGGCTGTTATGATACCACTCCCAGTCGACCCATATTGCGTTTGCGCCGTAGCCGGCCAGCTTTTCCTTCTGAATGCGGGAATTATCAAGTATGGATTGCTCGGATGCACCGAAACGCACCGCGTACCAGGTCATAAAACCGACCGGCGGCCTTTCGAATACCGTGCGGTTGTTCATGGGGCCGAATTTCATGCCGTACTGCTCCGCTATCACGTTCTCCGCCGTCCGGACGTCAAAGGACGCAAGGTCGCCGGAAAGGCTGACGCCGAAGGAATAATCTCCGTTTCCGAAATTCAGTGCGGGATTCCCTCCGAGCGTCACGGACGTGTCGCTCAGCCTGTCGTACAGCGTGTCGCATCCTCGCGGGCAGGCTCTTCCGACAGAGGAGCGCAGGCCGTTTCTTACCGTGCCCTTCGAATATGCCGGGAACGTGTCCGTAGCGGGCTTCAGCCCCCATCTTATCTTCCCGCTGAAATCGTAGAAATACCGCCCGTCCCGCTCGCCCTCAATTGATATTGTTGCCTTATCAAGATAAAGCCTTATTCTCAGAATAAAGAACGGTAGAGCCTCGGGCCCGTCGCAGAAGCAGACGGACACGCCGTTCCCGTCGTAATGTTTTTCGTGTGCGCAGACAATATGTCCGTAATCGGCCGGAGTGAACCTTTCCCATACCATGTTGAGGTCTCCGGTTCGCACCGTCAGAGATACTTCATCAAGGACGGTCCCTTCGTTTTCAAGCCCCAGACAGAAAGTTCTGCTCTCCTCGTCGAACCGCGCGTACCACCGGCGGTAATTAATATAGTTGTACGACATTTTCCATCCCCGATTTTTCAGTTATTATTTCAGATACCATTATACAGTTATTTAACGTTTTGTCAAGGCTTTCATCGAATTATATCAATACTATAATAAATCAGAGTGACAAAACGGAAACGAAAGACGCTCAAATGATTCTGAAATCAAAAATCATTTGCTTTTTTTCTTTTCCTTTTTTATAACGATCATTAAAGCAACAATTATAACGGCTGCAACTGCAACCGACGCTATAACGATCGGAACGGGTTTAAATGTTTCAGCATTCTCTCCTGTCTTCTGCGTCGTCGGGCCATCCGTCTGAACGGGCTTGCCGCTCTCAGGTATTGCTGAACTTCCGTTATCTCCGGCCGAAGTTCCGTCCGCCGTTTCGGAGGATTCGTCCGCGACTGATGTGTTTTCTTCGGACGAAACGGGCGGATCGGCCGCTATATGCTCTATCCGGCCTTCTGTTTCCGCGTCATAATACTCTCTCATAACGGCCGCGTCGATCTGAAACGGCAGAAAATAAATCTCGTCAACCGTCCCGGCAAACGGCTCGTTCAGATTGTCATAGTACAGAAAGCCGCCGATGCATGCCGTTTCCTCATACGTCGCTACCGAACAGTTGTCGGCGTCATATTCAAAGGTATATATCAGGTTGCCGTCGAGAAATAGTCCGCCGATTCCTCCGCCGACCGTATATCCGAAGCAGTGCCATTTGTCATCATCGAACCTGTACGGTTCCTGTCCTTCGGGAGCGGTTATCAGATTCCAGTGATTTTTCGACGCGTCATCGGCGCCGATTCCAACCGCCGCGTACTGAATACCCGTATCTGTCGCATTATAAATGCCTATCAGAACGCCCGGGGCGGGTTGAGCGCCCCATACGCCGGTCGATATTATCCTGTTCCACGCGCCGTTAAGAGAGGCTGTTTTAAACCAGACAATTATCGACATCTCCTCTTTCAGGCACGTAACCTCCACCGGAATGCTGACGTAACTCGCATTGTCCATTTTGACCGCGTATCCGCCGTTAAGCCCTTCGGTATACTCCGCGCCGCCGCCCGTCAGCGAACCCGTGTAATTTCCGGTCGCGCTGTCGCACACGGCCTGATTGTCAAAGCTGTAATAAACCGCGCCGCTGCCGAAATCAAATCCCGTAGCCGATACGCCAAGCGACAGAAAAAACGCCAAAAAAGCAGATATGATTATTTTTTTCATATTAAACTCCTTCCCTATATTACCGGTTTATGCCGTTATACATATCGAGAACTTCCCGGGAATAGTTCTCGACTCTCGTTTTATTGCGCCTTCTGGCAGAAGAATAATTGTTGCTCTTCTGATCCATCAGCATATGTATTTCCCCGTAATAACCTTCGATTCCCCCTGCGTGAAGAAACACAAAATCCACGTACATCGAATCCTCGATTATGTTCAGCGTCTTTTTTGATTCCTCATCCCTTGTAAGCTGGTTTTCAAACACCGTGTCATACACGGCCGAACGGATTTTTTCCGTACTTGCTATGGCAAGCGCCTCGGATATAAAACCGATAAAGTGATTTTTATATTTTATGTGCAGCATCGGCGTGCCGAATATTGCCGAGCCTCCGCTGAGAGGGGTGCGGTAATCCTGTTTCTCTTCGTATTTCGGCATAGGCAGAATACCGAAATCATCCTCCATTCCGCGGAAATAATTCGGCACCTCGCAAAGCGCGCCGACATAATAAAGCGCCTTACCGTTCAGGAACATAGAGGTTGCGGTTGAAGAGAGATGCTCTCCAACAAAAGTGCTCCCGTCGTTGTTATAGCACAAATTGTATATTTTGTCTATAATTCCTGCCCATTTTTCCTCATCGGTTTCGATTATCTCTCCGTTTCTGATTTTTACCGGATAAACACTTTCTCCGAGTGACACGCCAAACATGGTCGATGAACCTATTGAAAGGGCAAAACCGTACTGATCCTCCTCGTTATATCTGCCGTCCCCGTTCAGATCCTTTGCCACTCCTCTCGATGTTTCAAGCAGCTTGTCGATCGTCCAGTTTCCGTCGAAAACGTAATCGTACGGATTGCCGGTCTTAAGAGAAAAATCCTCAGCCAGCTTCTTGTTAAAAAACATGCAGTGCGTTGACATAAGCGTCGTATAGGCAATATCGTTTATTGCAAAATACTGAACCTCGCCGATGGTCAGATTTTCCTCGGCAGACTGGTTCCAGTGACTGCTGCCGAAATCAATGCACGGCAGTTCACGCAGATTTCCGAGCATACCTTCGGCGGCAAGCCCCGCCATCGTGTTGTATACTCCGTAAATCGCACAATAATCCGTATCTCCCGTAGATGTCATTTCAAAAATATCGTCCCGGAGTGTTTCGGTGGCATAATTCTCTATTTTGACGTTAAAGCGCTCCTCGACCATCCCGTTCCTTCTGTAGATCGCGTTTGATATTACGGAATCGGCTTCGGGATCGCTCTCAAAATCGAGACACAGCCCGTCTTCAATTACGGGAATCTTTGAGTTTATTATTCTGAAGGTTTCCCCGTCAAAGCCGTCTGCGTAACCGTCAAAATCCGAAAGCGTTGCGAAAACATCGGAATTGTCCCCGCTTGCGGTGCCGGAAGCATCACCGGGTTCATTGTTTTTTGAACATGCGACCGCACAGATAACAAATACCAATGCTAAGATAAAAGCTGCTGTTTTTTTCATTGTGTCTCCTGTTTTTATGATTCAGCGAGGCGGAATGACGCCTCCGACCACGCGCCGGTACGTCCAATGTCGAACGAAATAATAATCTTTCCGTCCCAGTCTTCGGGAGCTTCCTCCGCGATTTCGATATTAAACTCCTCGGCAAGCCCTACAAAAACGGTTCTGTCGGCCCCCCTCATAGTGCCGAAAGGGATTTTTTCGGGCGCTTTGCCGTTTATGATTTCATATGCGACCGATTTTTCGTAGCCGGCAGGACCGTGATAATCGACACGAACCGTAAGAAAGGCATCCTCCGACGTTTTATCCGGGATATTGACATAGGACGAACTAACGGTTATTCTGTCGGCAGGATTTTTAAAGGTTACGTAAGAAACTCCTCTTCCGTTCCCGTTTTCCCCGGTGCCGATAATCGCCGTACAGGTTAAATCGTCAAAATCGCCGTATGAATTCTGCTTCCTGCTTTCAAAAAAGCTGTCGCTTCTGACAATCTCCCCGATTTTCCCGTGATTCTCAAGCTTTGAGTTTCCACCGGCCCCGATTGAAATGTAAACTATCCCTCCGGCCGGAACTACCCCGTCCCATGTCAGATTCCTGGCGTGACATTTTTCAAGAACCGTAACCGCTTCGAGTCCGTCGCTTTCTCCGGTTTCAAGATAGCTCGAATGCTTCTTGTCTATCCGGAAAATCTTAACGGTGTACTCGTCGTACGGAATATTGTCTATGCCTAAGCTGACCGTCGACAGATATTTATCGTCGCTGTTCCACAGCAAAATCCCGCCTTCGGTTTCATCGGCAGACGCCAGACATGATACGCCCGGGCCGACCTCGGCGCGCACTCTTTCGACAGGCATGTGCTGATACAGCCACAGAGCGTGATAGAGCGGGGAGCGTCTGCCCTTCGTATCCACAAGGCTGAGCGACCCGTTGTTGCTGAACAGATTAGCCCACTGAATCTGTGTTACGTCTGTATATGACAGGGCGGTTTTCATCGCGTCAAGACCCTTTGCGGCCGCCAGCGACTTCTGAAGCGTGAAATCCGTCCGCTGATCCGTACCGCAATCCCATTCCCCGGCATCCGGGCAGTGAGTATTGAACTCGGTAAAAATGATCTGTGTCGAAGGATTGTTTTCAAGAGAGGCGCGAATTGCCGCAATGTTGTCCTCCAGCGAGTACTTCGGATCATTGCCGTAGTAATGCATGGAGAAAAAGTCGAGCGGAGCGCCGTCATCATTTATCGCGCTGACAAATATGTTCATGTTGTCCGCGCCGACTATCGACTGGCTCGACATTGCGGGACCCCCGATAAAAGCGTCCGGATCGCCTTTTCTAACCGCAAAGGCGGAATGCTCGTAAAGCTCAACATAACCTTCAAAACCCGAATACCACATATAGTTCGGCTGGTCAGGCTCGTTCCACACCTCATAAAAACTGCGCAGTCCCTTTTCAGCCATATAAGACGCGGCTTCCGTCCACATCTGATCGTATATTTCGTAATCCGGAGAATACCATTTTGCGTTGCTCCCGTATTCTGTTCTTACAGCCGGAGTCGCATAAAACATTATCCAGAGCGGTGTACAGTATTTGCGTATCACGGTGCCGTAACCCGATGCGTCATACTGTGTCCTCAGCATAAGATTTCTCACGGATTCCGCTGAGCTTCCGCAGTCAAGAGGCATGGCGAATCTGGCTGTTCTCGACCTGAGTTCAAGCAGATGCGGCGTAAATTTTCTGAAATTCGAAGATCCGTTAATAAAAAACGAATTTCTTTTTAAAAGCGGCGTGCCTTCCCTGACGGCGAAATCCACAAGGGAAATCCCGCCTTTCTGTTCCGTCAGCCTCCCGTTTGCGTCATTGTCCAATGTCAGTATCCCCTTTTCCGCCGCCGCGTCTGTAACACGGCTCTCCCTGCCGGATTTGCCGTTTCCCGAACACGCGCAAAGGAAAAGCAGCAGCGCACAAACCGTAACCGGCACAAGCATTCCTGTTATCTTCATGTAAACCTCATCGCCTGGAAGTACTCTCCCGGCGCACAACCATGGGGTCGATTATGTTCTTTATTTTACCGCTGAACGTTCCGCTTATCATTTCAAACAGCGTAAGCGTGCCGCGATAGGCGGTCTGGATTCCGAATATCGAAACTGAGGAAAGGGTTGGCTCCACAAGCAGATCAAACCTTATATCGTTGTACCCGATAACCGGTATCTGACCCGGGACCTGAATTCCGGCGTCGCGGAGATATCTTACGGCTCCTATTGCCATACTGTCTTCAAACACAAACAGACCGTCAGCGCTGAATCCGTCCTCAAACAATCGTTTCATCGCATTATAGGAATCAGACATAGTGGCGTTGCAGAAGGACACTGCCAGCGAACCGGGATCAAGACCTTTTTCCGCCATACATTCCTTTGCGCCTTCGACCCGGTCCCTTGACGGCGCAAACTCAAGCGGAATTGTCAGGCATGCCGGCCTTTTGCATCCGGCTTCGAGAAGTTCCATGCACGCAAGATAACCGCCCTTTCTGTCGGAGCAGAAAAAACTGCAGACTTCGGGGTCGTCCGCGTCTCTTCCGACAGATACAAAAGGAATACCGGACTTTTTCATCATCTGAGTGTTGCTTTTCCTGTCCGACGCGGGGCATATTATTATCCCGTCAATCTGATGGTTTATCATATTGTTGATGGCGTTCTTTTCGAAATCGTACCTTTCGTTCGATGTTGAAAAAATAATAGTGTACCCTTTCTCGCGGCACGCCTCTTCAACGCCCTGATACATTTCCGAAAAAAACGGATTTGTTATGTTTGGCAAAATAAGCCCGATAGTTTTCGACTGTCTGGTCCGCAATGAAGCGGCGGAATAGTTTTTCTTATATCCAAGCTCCGCCGCCTTCTCGCGCACCCTGATTTTCATTCCGTCAGATATATCGCTTCTGTCGCGCAGAGCCAATGAAACCGCATTGGCGGATATACCAAGTTCTTTTGCAATGTCCTTGATTGTTACTGGTTTGTTTTTCATATTTTCCTCACGGTCAAACAACTCAAAATATTATACCACAAAAAACGAAATCTGACAATCTTTTTTCGATATTATTTCCCCGAACTATAGGCCACAGTGTTTTTTTCAGTTCGGATTTAACCGGTTCACAAAGCTCGTTTCCTGCGGGAAAGGACGGCAAATGCTGCCAGAACAGCGCAAACCGCGCCTACAGCGATGAACATGCTGTCGGAAGTTGCGGGAGAGTCATCCCCGCCCGTCTGGCTGTCGGTCTTTTCAAAATAATTCCTTGCTTCTTCTTCCGATGCGAAAAACCCGATCGATTCGATATACAGATCGCTCAGCCCTATATCGGCGTTCAGATCCTTCCCGACCCAGTCGATGCGGAAATGAGTCAGGGAACCCGTCGCCGTTTCAGGAACCGCAACAATAAGGGTGCTGAACTCTCCGTCAGTACCCGGGAATCCGATCCATTCGTTTTTACCGGCCGAATAAGAAACTCCGCCGTCGCCTTCAACGGCACCAGTTTCATAGTAGAAGAACAGAGAAGCGGTAGAGTCTGTTTTATAGCGAAACGCGAGAAATCTCAATGCGTTGAGATTCACTCCAAAATCCGTCGCGCCCCATGTGTTGGGCTTCAGATAGCTGACAAACAGTATCCCCGTCGGAGTGCCGCCCGCAACGCGAAGCAAGCCGTTTTCGATAACGGCGCCGACGGTCCCGGCACCGCCTATCGTGTTGTTTGATATGAGCATAGCTTCTTTCGTATCGCCTGATGCCGTTTTGAAATCAAACACGGCATGCGATTCCGTCACGTCGAAGGCCAATGCGGGCAAAATCAACGCCAGGCACATTGCCATAAGAACAACACAGCAAATTACTTTTTTCATTTTAAAAAACTCCTTTGTTTTTTTGTTTTTACTTTAACGATAAAGTAGATTGCTTTTATTATACACCTTTTTTTCTTTCTTGTCAATACCTTTAACTGATTTTTTTGTTTTTTATGACAATCCCCTCCCGGTCGGGAGGGGACGCTTGCATTTTAAATTTTTACTCACACTCCGGCGAAGATGTTCATGTTGCGCAGATCGGGATTGGATATTTTGTCGTTAACCGCATACGCGAGGAATTTGAGATTGTCCGCGCCCTTTCCGGATATTGCGCACTCTTCCGCAATTCCGGCCGCGACTTGAGCACACAGCTTATCTATCGTTTCCGCCTTGCTTTTTCCTATCCTGCTGCCGTTCGGAGTGGAAATGAGGCGCTCCAGCGTCTGAGACAGTTCCTCGTCTATGTCGTTCAGGGCTCTGAACGCCCACTTGTAGTACGGCATGTATTTTCCGGCGCGCAGAAACGCGACGTGCATTATCGCAGTAACAAACTCGAAAGCGGCAAGCTGTGCGCCTCCGGTCTGCCCGCGTTCCACACAGCGCGGATAATTGTACTGCCCGGCCTGCACGCACGTCAGCAGCCAACCGGCAAGTTTTTTAAGCCTGACGTCTGACGGATACGATTTTATGCGGCTTCTGACTGCCGTAAATTCTCCCATCCGATCGTCGAATATATCTCCGTTCACCGCCTCCGCAAGCGCTGTTTCGGGAACCGAAAGCCATTCCTTTGCGTCCCGCGGCCCATTTGCAAAGCCTGTACGCGCCTCAAAAAAATCCGCCGTTCTAATCACTCCGTGACGATTTCCGCCGACCGGAGGCACGGGCGCCCGCTTATATCCCATAAACTCGTCAGGTAGCTTTGCGTATGCCCTTTCCAGCAAAAAAGCCTGCCGTCTGTTCACCGTTTGCTCATCCGGCAGAAAAATACAGAATCCGGGCTCGAAATCGTGGTCCTCTGAAAAAGCGTCGTCGTACCCGAAACATTCGGAACCGCTTCCGGCCAGCCCGAAAGCAAGAAAATCTTTTATCTGCGGAAAATCTGCCTCTATTATTCTGCCGTATTCCTCGAAATACAGTCTCGAAAGCTCAAGTCCCTTTATATGCTCAGCCATTTTTATATATTTCCTCCGCGCGTGCCCTAAGCTCCGCCGCATATCCGCCCAAACCGTAATATTCGAACACCGGCGCGCATTTTTCACACACAAAAGCATAGTTGCCGTTCCGTTGCCCCACTGATTCAAGCAGTTTCCTCGCCTCCGCAACGTAATTCAGCGCCGTCCTGTTCACCTTTCTGCCGCACGACATGACCTCGTTATCTGCCATGTTAAGCAGGGTTACAGCACGCTCCGGCTCGCCGCCCTCCACGGTTTCCATGACTGACAGCGCCTTTTTATAATATTTCTCCGCCTCCAGGTACATGCCGCAGTCCGCAAGCGCCAGCGCCAGGTTGTTGTAAAGCCCTCCGAACCGCCCGTCTCCCTCTTCAAGTGCCGCGAGATATATTTCCTCGGCTTTTCCGTAAAATGTCAGCGCGTGTCCGGCCATCCCGAATGCCTTCAGCACCGTGGCGTAGTTCAGATAGGTCGTCCCTCCCGTCACGGTGTTTTCCATACCGAGCATGCTTACAAGCCCGCACGCCCTTTCTCCGTTCTCCAGCGCCTTTTCCTTTTTTCCGAGCTTCCTCGCAAGTCCCATCGCCTCGTTGCGAAGGCTGAGTTCTGATCTGAAGTCTTCCAGCGTCCGCGCCTCGTCGAGCCAGTAGTCAATAAGCTTTTCAGCGCCTTCGTAATCGTTTCTGTTAAGAAGGGAATCAAGCTTCCCTATTATTCTGCCCGTGTCGATTCCGGCCATTCCGATTGTTATCTCCTTATAAGCACGACCGACAGGTCGTTCACGTTTGTACCGGTCGGGCCTGTGATTATCAGCCCTCCCGCCTTTTTCAGCACGTTGTAGGAATCGTTGTTCCCGAGACCGTCAAGCGCCTCACGAAGAGAGATTTTCCCGCCGACGGTATTCCCGTCTGCGTAGCCTCCCGCGGCGTCGGTCGGCCCGTCTGTTCCATCACTCCCGATCGAAAACAGCGCGGTATCCCTCATCCCCGCTATACCTATAGCGCCGCTGAGGGCAATTTCCTGATTTCTTCCGCCGAGCCCGTTCCCCTTAACGTGAACGACGGTCTCGCCGCCTGCGATCAGTGCAACGGAGCGTTCCGCATTCTGATGCAGCCCGGCTTCCGAGGCAAGAAAACTTCCGGCATCGCGCGCCTCGCAGCACAGACTGTCGCCAAGAATAAAAGAGTTGTAGCCAAGGCCTTCGGCGTAAAGAGCGGCGTTTTTTACGAGTTCGCCCACGCTGCCGGTCACGATATTCTCAACATTGCATATTCCGCGCGGCGTTTCGGTGCGCAGCAGACGCTTTACCTCGTCGGTGCAAGTAAGACGGTATTTTTCAGCAACGCGCACGGCGTCCGCGCATGTTGACAGATCCTCATACGTCGGGCCCGACGCTACGTTGTCCGCGCTGCCGCCCGGCACGTCGCTGAGTATGACAGACAGAACCTTCGCAGGACTGCATAGCTGTGCGAAACGCCCTCCCTTGACGGCGGAAAGCCGTTTCCTGACCGTGTTTATTTCACCGATGTCCGCGCCGCGCTCCAGAAGTTCAAGGGTCAGCTTTTTCAGTTCTTCAAGCGGGACAAGGGGTATTTCAAACAGTGCACTCCCGCCTCCGGACAGCAGAAAGATCACGGTATCGCTTCCGTTCAGATCTTCCACAAGTCCGGCTGCCGCCCGCGTCCCGCGGATCGAATTATCGTCCGGCACAGGATGACCGCCTTCGTAAATCGCAAGATTGCCTATCTGTCCGCGGGAATGGCCGTATTTGGTTATTACGGCTCCTCCGTCAACTCGTCCCCCGAGACAGTCGTACGCCGTTTTCGCCATCTGCCACGCCGCCTTGCCGGCCGAGATCAGAAGAATTTTTCCGTCCCCGAAATTCCGGTTTTCAAGCGCCTTTTTAACCGCTCTGTCCGGCATGACCGAAGCAACGGACAGGCGTATAATCTCCAGCGCGTCACTTTTCAGGTCCGTCATGCGTTTTCCCGCTTTCCAAGGTCTGTTCCGGGAGTGCAGATGAGTCAAATTCAAACGCGATCCTGTTTTCATCGATTTTAAGCGCCGCGTCGAATTTTTTCCCGCTCTTTGCCGTAAAGCCGCAAAGAATGCCGGTGCGCCCGTTTCCAATAAGTTCGCGCGCAGTGTCGACGGATATCCCCCGCCCCGCAAAGCTGAGCGGAACGCTGAATTTACACCCGTCCCTGTAGCCGGAGCATCCGTACGAGAACGGTGTTCTCACCACGTCCCTTCCGCATACGGGGCATTTGCCGACAATCTGGCGGAAAAAGCCTATGTCCCGGTCAGCGGGCAGAGGTCTGAATATATCCCTTATTTCGTTTTCGGCAACGGCGAGGCTGTCCCGTACGCTGCACTCTCCCCTGTAGACCCTTTTGAGCGATTTGCCGACCTCTGCCGTTTTGTACTTGTCCATGCTTATGTCGAGCATCCCGAGCGTTTCGATAAGCTGCCGCCCGCCGCTCTCTATCGTATAAACGTCTTTTGTGAGTTTTATGTACCCGCTCTTGCGGGCGTTGTCGATGATGCCGGTGCGCGTGGCCTCGGTTCCCAGTTCAAGTCCCTCGAACATTGCCCGGTAGTCCTCCGCGTCGTCCTCCTCCTCTGCCTTCTGCTTTTCCTCGCGGAACGGGTTTTTCAGATAGTTGTTCAGCGTCTCTATCGTGTAATGTCTGGGAGGGGACGTCTCCTTTTCGGCGGGCTCGAACATGATGTTCACCGCGTCGCCCTTTTTCAGCGACGGCAGAATTCTGTCTTTCTGTCCGCCGTCGTCGTATTTCATCCAGCCCTTTTCGGTTATGACGAGACCCTTGAGGACAAAATCCTCAAGCCCGCCGGCCGATATCGTTATCTCGGTCTTGTCGGCGGTACAGTCCTGCGCGCAGAAAACCGCGGCAAAACGGCGGAAGACCGTCGAGTACACAGTGTACTCTTTTTCCTTCAGCTGGCTTTTGTCGGGGATTTTCCCGGTTGGCGTAATCGCCGAATGCGACTCTATCTTGCTGTCGTCGAAAATATTCTTTCTGTCCTTGAAACGGAGCGGATATCCGAGCTTCACGCATCCGGAAATAATGCCCCTCACCTTGTCTTTCTCCGCAGTGGCGAGGTATTCGGAATTCGTTCTCGGATACGTAAGGTACCCGCGCTCGTAAAGCCCCTGAATTATTTCAAGGCTCTCGCTCATGGACATTTTGTACTTTTTGCCAAGCATATTCTGCAGCGTTGAAAGCGAGAACAGCTTGCCCGGAGGGATGACCGTCTTTTTCTTTTTAACATCCGTTACGGACGCGCCCGCCTGATTGTATCTGCGGCAGAGCTCCTCGCATTCTTCTTTTTTATCAGCCTGAAATCTGTCCTTGCCGCACAATTCCACTTTTTCTCCGTTTGTCTCGGCAATACTGCGGGCTATAAAATACTTCTCGGGCCGGAAATTCTCTATCTCTGTATCCCTGTCGTAAATTGCACGCACGATGGGCACTATGACCCTACCTACCCGCAGCAGTCTGCCGGAACGCAGCGTCGCATATCTCGTCAGATTGACTCCGTAAAGCCAGTCGATGCAGGTGCGGGCAAAGCCCTCGTACGCCAGATTGTTGTACTCGCGCTCGTCCTTCAGCTCGCTCAGCCCCTTTGCGACCGTCTCCGCGGTCTGGTCGTTGAGCCAGAGCCTTTTAAGCGGCTTGCTTCCGCACCCCGAATGCATTATTATAAGGCGTACTATTATCTCGCCCTCCCTGTCGGCGTCCCCGGCGTTGATTATTTCCGTTACGTCCGGACGGCAGCAAAGCGACCTGATTATTTCAAACTGCTTTTTCACTCCCTGATCCGGCTTGCCGTTTGTATCTTTTCTGAGCGTGAAATCAAATTTTTCCGGGAAACACGGCAGATTGTCCATCGACCAGTAGCCGTTCGGATCTCCCGATGGTGAATAATGCTCCACATCTTCAAGCGAAAAAAGATGGCCGAACGCCCAGGTGGTTATGTATTCGTTTCCCTCGTAATAGCCGTCCCGCTTCTGTGGCTTTTCTCCGGTGCCTGCGATTATGTTGCGAGCAAGGCTCGGCTTTTCGGCGATAATAAGTTTCATTGCTCCTCCGCAAACTGGCTTGCATACAGCTCAGCGTAAAATCCGTTCCTTGCCATAAGCTCGGCGTGGCTGCCCTGTTCGACTATTTTCCCGTCTTTCATTGCTATAATGACATCGCAACCGGTTATAGTCGAAAGCCTGTGCGCCACAATGAAGCAGGTGCGTCCGGCGCACAGTACGTCCATCGCCCTCTGTACGCGGCGCTCGGTCATGGTATCTATCGACGAGGTGGCCTCGTCCAGTATCAGCATGGGCGGGTTGCTCAGCATAGCCCGGCAGATGCACAGCAGCTGCTTCTGCCCGTCGGACAGTCCTCCACCCTCACGCAGAACCGTGTCGTAGCCGTTTTTAAGTCTCGATATGAATCCGTGGCAGCTGCATTTTTTAGCCGCTTCGATCATCTCCTCATCGGTGGCTTCCGGGCGGCCCATTTTCAGATTTTCGCGCACACTGTCCTCCGACAGCCAGGTATCCTGCAGCACCATGCCGAAGGACGAACGCAGGACCGGCGACGGAATGCCGTTTATATCCTCGCCGTCGAGCGTGATCCTGCCGCTGTCGGGAGTATAGAATTTCATAAGCAGATTTATAAGCGTCGTCTTGCCGCAACCGGTGGGCCCGACAACCGCCACCCTCTTCCCTCTGTCCACAATAAGGGAAAAATGTTCGATCAGCTTTCTGTCTTTTGTGTACGAGAACGACATATCGTCTATCTGAACGTCGCCGGCGAACGCTTTCGGCTTGTACGGCGGGTCGGGCGGTATCTCGGTTTCGTCGTTCAGCTCAAAGATGCGCTCCGCGCAGGCGAGCGCGTTCTGAAGCTCGGCCATGACGCCGGATATTTCGTTGAAAGGCTTTGTATACTGCCCCGCATAGTTAAGGAAAACCGAAAGAGAGCCGACGGTCAGCCCGCCTGTTATACAGCTTATTCCGCCGATGCCCGCAACCGCCGCGTAGATCGCTGCGTTTACGAATCTTGTGGTCGGGTTGACCAGAGACGAGAAAAACACCGCGTTTCGCGAGCTCACCTCGTATCTGCCGTTTATCTCCTTGAAACGCTCCAGAGCCTTGCCCCCGTTGCCGAAGGCGCGGACTGTACGCATACCCGTTACGGTTTCGTTAATATACGCCGTCTCCTCTCCCTTAAGCTCCGCCTGAGCGCGGAAATAGCTGTAGGTCTTCCGCGCTATATAGCCCGAAATCAGCGCCGACAGAGGCGTGAGCACAACGACGATGCCAGCGATCAGCGGATTTATCAGAAACATTATTACAAGCGTGGCGCCTATTGTCAGCGCCCCGCTGAACAGTTGCGTAAAGCCCATGAGCACGCCGTCAGCCACAGTGTCGGCGTCTGCGATTATCCTGCTCACCACGTCGCCGTGAGGATGCGAATCTATGTACGAAAGCGGAAGCCTCTGCAGCTTTTCAAAGGTCTCCGAGCGCAGTTCTCGCAATATTGCCCAGGCGGCCAGGTTGTTGGCAATTCCCTGAACAAACAGTGCCGCGCCGCCTGTCACGGCAAAAGTTCCCGCGCATATGAGTGCCCGCATCATTTCATCCCATTCTCCGCCGTCGCGTATGACGTCAATCGCACGCCCCACGAAAACGGGGACAAGCAGCGCGCATGCCACGTAAACTGCAGCCGATATAAGCGTCAGAATGCACAGCCATCCGTGCCTGCCGACAATGACGAGGAGCCTCCTCACTGTCCCGCTCTTCACTGACGTCTTCATGCCTGCGCCCTCCTTGTCTGCGTATCGCATATCTCCCTGTACTCCGGGCAGTCGTCATAAAGCGCATCGTGGGTACCGAGCCCGCACACGCGTCCCTCGTCAAGCACGAGAATCCTGTCGCAGTTCCTCACCGAGCTTACCCGCTGAGATATAATTATGACTGCCGGGGCCGGATCAAGGGCTGCAATACCTCTCCTTAACTTAAGCTCGGTCATATAGTCGAGCGCCGAGGCGCTGTCGTCAAGGATCAGAATGTCAGGTTTTTTTGCAAGAGCCCTTGCGACTGAAATGCGCTGTCTCTGTCCGCCTGATAAATTGCGTCCCCCCTGCTCCACGGGCGAATCGAGACCGAGGGGCATATCCGAGACAAATTCCGCGGCCTGTGCCGTTTCCAGCGCCGCGTTTGTCTCTTCGTCGCTTATGCCGGGAGCGCCGTAGGTAACGTTCGAGCGCACCGTGCCGCTGAAAAGCTCCGCTTTCTGGAGCACAATCCCGAAACTCGCCCTCAGTTCGTCGGGATCGCAGGAAAGAACGTCCCTCCCTCTTACGGTGATTTTACCATCGTCCGGGTCGTAAAAACGGCAGAGAAGCGCCGCAACGGTGGTTTTTCCGCTGCCGGTACCGCCTATTATTCCGATTTTCTCGCCTTTTTCGGCGCTGAAGCTGACGTGCGAAACGGCGGGCGGGGAACCCTTGTGATAGGAAAATGATACGTCGTCAAATTGTAGAAACGGTCCGTCCCCGCCATTGTCATCAGCAACTTCCTGCGTGCCTCTGCACTCAAGCACGGCCGTGATCCGCTTTCCGCATACCTCCCCGCGAGTCACTGTTATTATAAGATTGGCGAGCTTTACAAGCTCGAAAAGTATCTGTGTCATGTAATTGTAAAGCGCGAGTATCTCGCCGGCTGTTATCAGGCTTTTCTCCGAAAGTCTGCCGCCCACGAATATCAGCGCAACAATAGAGAGATTGACGATAACATATGTAAGCGGGTTGAGCAGAGAGGAAATTACGCCTGCTCTGTCCTGCATTTTCTCCAGTCTGACAGCGGCGGCCGAAAAACGGGCGTTTTCACCGCCTTCCCTGCAGAGAGCGCGTATT
Organism: Clostridia bacterium; assembly: GCA_017618795.1. Classification (GTDB taxonomy): domain Bacteria; phylum Bacillota; class Clostridia; order Oscillospirales; family CAG-272; genus Colimorpha_A. Next base: position 31,771 of record JAFZTO010000034.1, read on the forward strand.
ACCCGCGTACCGGACAGGTTTTCGCGGGTTATCTGCGTCATGCCGTCAAGCTCGGCGCGAATTTTCCTGTGAAGCGGCGAGGTGGTGAGCCTGACCGCAAATATTACCGCCGCAAGAAGCGGTATCATTACACAGAATACAAGCGCCCCTTTTGCGTTGACTGTAAAGGCGAGAACAAGGGCGCCGAAAACTATTACCGGCGCTCGCAGAAGCAGCCGGAGGGAAAGATTGACCGCGTTCTGCACCTGGTCTGTGTCGCCCGTCATGCGGGTTATAATGCCTGACGCGCCCATGTCGTCAAGCCTGTCGAACGAAAGCGTGAATATCTTTCCGTACAGCGCCTCGCGCACCTTTGCACCAAATCCGCAGGCGGCTCTTGCACAGAAATACTGCGCGCTTACAGAGAACACAAGCCCCCCAAAGCCCATAACGATCAGTATTCCCATGAGAGTAAGGATATATTTTCGGTCCCCGTTCACAATTCCAATATTTGTTATTTTCAGTATAAAAAACGGAACCGCCAGTTCAAGCGCCGCCTCCATCAGCTTGAGCACGGGACCGAGCACGCAGTCGAGCCTGTAGCCCTTAAGATATGAAAGCAGCTTTTTCATTTGCCTTCCTCTTTTTCAAGCTCGTCAAGCTCGGTCCGGAAATCCTGTACCGCGGCGAATTTTCTGTAAACCGACGCGAAACGCACGTACGACACGTCATCGGTGCGGCGCAGCTTTTCCATAACAAGACGGCCGATGTCGTCGCTCGTGACCTCGTTGCTGCCGCGGGCTATCAGCTCGTCCTCTATATCCGCGGCCATATGAATAATCGTGTCCTTTGTAACAGGGCGTTTGTAGCACGCCTGAAACAGTCCGATAAGGATCTTGTTCCTGTCGAACATCTGCATGGTTCCGTCCTTTTTTATGACGATAAGGCGCTTTTTCTCGTCCACCTCATAGGTTTCGTACGTGGTAAACCTGTATCCGCATTTCCGGCACTGCCTGCGGCGGCGTATGGCCTCGTTTTCTGTCGGCCGCGAATCGACGACCCTTGTATCATAGTATCCGCACGACGGACATTTCATTTTGTTTGTCCTCTTTTATCTGATGATTCAGACACAACTTTTAGTGTTTGTTATTAATATTATACCACATTTTGTGTGGAAAGTAAAGGAGAAAAGGCAAAATAATATACATATATGATGAGAAAATCCACTTATTAAATCCGTCGGAGATTTATGAACAATCTGTAAATAATCGGATTTTTCGAAAAAAAACTAAAAACCTCGTAATCTTTTTTGTTTTTTTACGTCTAATATATGAAAGCTTGAAAAGGCTGTGCTCAGACCGCGGTCTGCCGGCTTTGCTTTACTCAGAAAGTTTGTAAACATTCTGTAAAAATTTTTTCTTTTTTTACAAAAATCCCAACACATATTGATATTTGCTTTTTACTGTGATATAATAATATGCAATGAAAAACAGGAACCCCAACAGATCGAAATGGAAAACATCCTCAGTATATGTAATGCATTGAGCATTAGCACACAAAAAGAAAGGATCGCACAATGAACGTAAAAAAAATAATTGCTTTTCTGCTTTGTATTCTGACGGCTGTCACGACGTTGAGCGCGTGCCTTTTGCCAGGTTCAAACGGCGGGAGCACAGGCACCGGCGAAAACAACTCGTCAGATACCAATCCGCAGAAATCTCTGAAGGAATATATAAAAGCCGAACCCATTGACAAAAAAGCCGCCGAGAAAATAACTGAAGGAATGACCCTGAATCAGGTAACTGAATTAATAGGCAGCGGCACCGACAACCCGAATTTTAGCACAATCTATCCTCTTATCCGCCTGTGGAAAGTCGATGACGGAAAAATTCTTAACGTGATTTTTGAAGTCAACGGCTGGGATCTCGGGCAGTTCGCGTCGGAAGGCGGATGGAAGCTGTATTTTTCCGCTACGACGGAAACGCGCGACGGGGTTGAGGTTTATTATCAGAAGCCCGACGGAGACGCGTTTACCGTCAGCTCGGTATCTTTCATTAACGGCGACTGAAGTCTGTTCAGAAAGCAGTCGCACAATTTTTAAAAAAAGCCATGTAAAAATCACACCGGATACTCTCCGGTGTGATTTTTATATCCGTATAAATCCATCATTTGCCTTTTCTTACAACCTTCTGCCTCGTGACCTCCTGCCTGGGCAGATGCTTGCGAATGGCGTTATAGGTATCGGAAATCTCAGACCCCGAGAGGAATTTCTCCCGGTTAAGATCCTTTAAGGTTGTGAGCAGGCTCTTTGCCGTCAGAGCCTTGGGCGAGCGGTTCCTGTAAACGGCTTTTTTTCCGTAGAAAACGGCAACGTTATATATAGGAACGTTGTAGATCGCCTCATCGTTGAGCAGCGAGGTTATCGCCTGCACGGCAGGCTGGTTGCCATCTATCGGATTTGGCATGGTAAACGAGCCGTTTACGCCAGTTACCGTCCACGGACCGCCCTCGGGGTTATCGATCGCTCCGCTTTCTCCGCACAGTTTCATTATAATTATTCCGCACGTCTCGACAAGCACAAGATCGGCCGGAGCGGGGTCAAAACCGCCCTGTCCGTTAGGCGCCTGAAGCTCGGCGCGGCGGATGATTTTTGCATTTGGAAAATTGATTTTGATCAGCGAAGGCACAAACGAGTCTCCGCGATTTTTTTTGCTGAACAGCGCCTCGGTCTTCTTCTTTTTCTGTACCGCGGTAAAGATGATGTAAGCCACAAAGAGAACGAGGGCAACCGCTGTTATTATTATGAGCGCCGTCAGAATTTTAGACAGGGTTTCCATTGTTCTTTGTCACTCAACCTTTTTTCTCTTCCAGATAATCAACTATGTCGCCGACGGTGATAAAGCGGTGAATATCGTCGTCGTCAACCGTAATCCCGTACTTTTCCTCGCAGATCATGATAAGGTCCGCAAGCTCAAGCGAATTGATCCCGAGATCGTTTACAAGTTCCGCCTCGGGCACTATTCTGTCTTCCGCGACCGAAAGGTCCTCGACAAGCATTTTCTTTACATCTTCAAACATTAACATATCCTCCGTGTTTTTCTTCTTTATTTTACAAGGAATCTTTTGATTTTTCTTGTAGTTGTTTTTTCAAATTCAGTATCGCGTATCTCGACCTTCGTCATATGCTTGTAGGCAGGCAGAGACTTGTTGACCTCCGTGACCGCCTCGCGGACAGCCTTCTCGACCTCCTCGGAGGTTTTGTCCTTCGAGAAATCGGGATTCGGGTAAATGACCGCCGTAATGGCTATCTCGCCGGTTTCGTCGTTCTTTCTGCCAATGACAACCGACTCGCCTATAACATCGTCGCGGGCGGCGAGATGTTCCTCGAGTTCCTCCGGGAATATATTCTTGCCGTTGCTCAGGATAATGACGTTCTTCTTGCGGCCGGTTATGTATATATATCCGTCCTTGTCCATATAACCGATGTCGCCGGTGCGGAACCATCCGTCATCCGTGAACACCTCGGCGGTAGCTTCGGGATTTTTGTAATAACCCTGCATGACATTCTCGCCCTTGACCAGTATTTCTCCGGTCTCGTCGTTTTCACCCTTGTCTATCTTCACCTCGCAGTGCCAGACGGGCTTGCCGACCGAGTGCGCCCTTTCCTTGCCGGGTGAATTGACCGCCACAAGAGGCGAGCATTCCGTAATTCCGTAACCTTCAAGGATGAAAATGCCGAAGCTGTTGAAATCCTTTATAAGCTGCGGATTGACCGGCGCGCCGCCTGCGACTATCGAATTAAGATTGCCTCCCAGTGCTCCGGTTATTCTGCCGAAAAATTTGTCGCGGACGTCTATGCCGATCTTAAGCAGTCCGTCGCTGACCTTCATCAGTCTGCGCACGGTCTTGCGCATACCCTTCTTATCTATTTCCGCCCATATCCTTTTGTACATGGTCTCAACGTACAGTGGCACGAGCATTAGAGCGTTGGGTTTGTACTTCGCGAAATTCTTCAGCGTGTTGCGCATGCTGTCGTTTATCATCATGGTCGCGCCGAGATTCTGTATGGCCAGTTGTCCGCAGGTTATCTCGTACGAATGGTTCATCGGCAGACAGTCAACGAAAAAGTTCCTGTCGTCGTACTCCATTGACATGCATGAGCTGTTGGTCGCTGCGACAAAATTCCTGTGCGAAAGCATTACGCCTTTTGACGTTCCGGTCGTCCCCGACGTGAACAGAATGGCCGCCGTGCGGTCGAGATCCGGTTTTATGTCAGCAAACCTCGTGTCTCCCGCCTGCCGCAGCGCGTGACCCTTTTCAAGCAGATCGGTAAAGGAGATCACATTTTCGGCAGAACAGTCCTCAGTCTTTTCATGTATCGGGATAAAAAACTTAAGTGAAGGTATTTTATCGCCGTAGTTTCTCATTCTGTTATTGAATTTTTCCGTGTAAATCAGAGCCTCTACCCCGGCGATGTTCATAAAATCGATGAGCGACTCGTCAGGCAGGTCTCTGTCAAGCGGGACGTAGGTTCCGTTGCTTCCTATCACGGCAAAGAATCCGGTCATGTATCTGGGATGTGTGTCACCCACGCAGGCGACCGTTCTGCCGTTCAGCCCGAGCTCGCAAAGCGCGGTACCGAAATCCATTACCCGCTCGTAATTCTCGCGATACGTCTGGTGTTTTTCTTCCTTATCCTCTATGTAAATGTAGATGTCCTTGTCCTCAAAGAGCTCCGCCCCGGTGCGAGTCATCTGTACAAGATTCTCCACCACTTTGGGCCTGTGAGCTGCTTTTAATTTCTTCATACGGTGTCTCCGGATAAAAAGTTACATTATATTATATATCATTTGCGCTGTTTTGTCAATATTTTTCGGAGGAAAACGAAAAATTTTACATTTTCCCTTGCTTTTGCTTTCTGTGACCAGATAATATCTTTGCGCCGTTTGCTGCGGAAATGAAATATTTTTCGCCATCGCGCAAAATACACAAGTTTTTTAACGTTTTACACATTGAGAGCGCCACTTCGTAATGATAAAATATTTTCAGCATACAACGAAGAAGAAAGGCTGGTATGTTTACTTAAATGTTTACTGAAATGAAAAAAGCAATCTGTATCCTGCTCGCGCTCGTGATGGTTGCGGCAGTGACGGTCTGCTGCACGAAGAAAGGGCCGGACAAGGACGGCACCGAAAGCGCGGATATAAACGGCGTTAAGGTCGTCGACTACAACGGCGCCGACTTCACCGTTATCTGCCGCGCACGCGACGCCGCGTGGGGAGAACTTGCCATCGCGGCGGAGGATACCGACGGC
>JAFZTO010000035.1 GCA_017618795.1 Clostridia bacterium
ATCTTCAGCTAGCGCATTCGGTCCGTCGGTTTGAGGTTCTTCAGTTTCTTCGGGAGCGGTCGTACCTGAAACTGAATCTTTTATGTCGCTAAAATCGTTACCGCTTTGCCGATAAACGGGTTGCCCGGAAAAACCCTCGTCAAAATGAAGCAAGATAAAACTGTCTTTATCGCCTATTCTCCACAGCATACCGTCCGATCTTCCCGAATACGGATTCAACAGCGGTCTTCCGAGTATTTCGACAATTTCATCGAAGGTCATCCCGTTTTTTATCCGGTCAAGCGCTTCGACAGGCGCAATGAAGTCGACATCAATACCCGTGTCGGTTACACTTGAAACTTTACCGCCGTTTTCATCAGACGAAAACAGCACTTTGAACACATGATTTGTATTTCTGTCGTTAATGTAGGCAGCGTGAAACGCAAAGGCACAGCTGCCTGAAGGAATAATTTTGAAAAATTTGTCGATACTCAGCCCAACAGCGATTTTTGAAATGTCGGCGTATCCGTCCGGGTATCTGCTGTTGTCGGAAGGTTCCTCCGTCCGCTGTTCATATTCATACGCGCTAAACAAGACTCCGGTACTATCGAATACGCTTACCGTAATTCCGTCGAGAAAATAAGTCAGTTCCGTCCCCGACGTTATGTTTTCGTAACCCTTTCCGTCCAGGTATTCCGTCAGCATGTCGATTGTCACCGCGCCGCACCTGAAGGCATCCACGGCGTCTATTGTCCCTGAATTTGTTCTGAATCTCAGTTCGGACAGACCCAGAACCTCGATTTTCCCGTGCTGGGAGGGCATGGAATAGATAACGTAATCCTTATCCCCGAGCGTGTATTCGATTCCTTCAATTTTTATCGAATAACCGCCGAAATAATCCCCGAGCCCCACCTTTGCAAGATAATATTTCCCCGCTTTCCGCCCCGTGTCAAGCAGTATGCAGCTTGTCGACAGAGCCTCGTCGAAGTCATTCGCCTCCGGTGCGGGTGCGTCGATAAAGACGCCGCCGTCGGGAGATATTTCCGCCGAGACGTCGCGGCGGTTCATAACCACGTTTTCGCCGAAAATTACCGCGACCATGTCGCAGTCGTTAAAGAACCCGTCGTAATAAAACGGAGGATCCTGTATCAGATCGCCGTAGCTTTGCCTGAGCTCTTCGAAGTCGCTCTCGCTTTTCAACGTGTAAAATCTGAATTTCCCGATTTCAACCGAGTCGTTCATAACGTTGTAAAACGCGGATTTCATCTCGTCAAAGGAAACGAGATCGTTCACAAGCAGGACGTCTGTCACGGCTTCATGCGCTTCACGGCCGCTATCTTGCGTCTGCTCTTTTCCGCCTTCGCTGCCGCTGTTTCTGCCTCTGGTAACAGCCAGTTTTATGATGGGCACGAGTATCGCCAGCAGAACAAGCGCCGTCACGGTGTTTATAAGCAACGCCCTGCCGCCCTTTTTCTCGCTTTTCAGCTTCTTTTCGGTGGATTTAACCGTTTTCCCGTCAATCTGCCCGATCGCGTTTATCAGATCCTCTCTTTTCATATCCATTTTTCCCTTTCAAGTTTCTTCTTAAGTTTCTGCCTTATTCTGTAAAGCAGCTTTCTCGTCTGCTCCTCGCTCAGAGACAGTGATTTTGCAGTTTCGTCAAGCGGACAGGCAAAGAAATATCTTGCCGTGAAAGCTGTCCTCTCCCTTGGAGGAAGCTTTTTAACAAACTCGCCTATAAAATCGGCAAGGCGTCTTGCCTCTGCCTCTCCCTCGACGTCGCCGCCGGACGGAATGCACTCGTCAAGCTCTTCGAAAGGCAGGTCGTCGTATCCGTTTCCGCGCCTGTTCCGCGTTCCGGCGCGGTAACGCGAGACCGATATGTTGCGCACAGTCTTAATTATAAACGCCCTGAGGTCGCGGACACCGCCGCCTTCGGAAGCCTCCCACAGAGCCAGCAGCGCCTCGTTCGCGCACTCCTTCGCCGTTTCTATGTCCGACGTTATATTGCGCGATATTTCCGTCATGTACGGGCCGTACTTTTTTTCGGTTTCCGTCAGGCCCTTTTCGTCCCGCGCCGCAAGAAGCCTTAATATACTTTTGTCGGTCATAGAGCCGTCCTTTCCGACATTTACTGCCTTCTTATATATAAGTCGCCTTTTTTTCGGTTTTGTCCCGCTTTTTTTTAAAATTTTACAAATTTTTTGAAAAAACCTGCCGGGAAAGGGAATTCCGGCAGGTTATTTAACAATTTTTAAGTGTCAGGCCTTGCCGACGGAGCCGAGAACTTCGGTCATCTTGTGCGTGACCATCTTCTTGACTTCCTCGCGCGCGACCTTTAGATATCCGCGCGGATCGAATTCCGACGGCTTGTTTGCCAGAACGCGGCGTATGCCTGCCGTCATGGCGAGACGAATGTCGGAGTCGATGTTTATCTTGCACACCGCCAGGGTCGCTGCCTTGCGGAGCTGTTCCTCCGGAATGCCGACCGCGTCAGGAAGCTGTCCGCCGAGGCTGTTTATTTCCTTTACGTACTCCTGCGGAACGGAAGAAGCGCCGTGAAGAACTATCGGGAAGCCCGGAAGTCTCTTTTCAACCTCTTCGAGAATATCGAAGCGGAGCGGAGGCGGAACAAGAACACCGTCTGCGTTTCTCGTGCACTGCTCCGGCTTGAATTTGTACGCGCCGTGTGATGTTCCTATCGCGATTGCCAGAGAGTCGACTCCGGTCTTTGTCACAAATTCCTCGACCTCCTCGGGACGCGTGTAAGACGAATCCTTGGCGCTCACCTTCACGTCGTCCTCTATGCCCGCAAGACGTCCGAGCTCGCCCTCGACGACTACTCCGTGCTCGTGCGCATATTCTACGACTCTCCTCGTCAGCTCGATATTCTCCTCGAAACTGAAATGCGATCCGTCGATCATTACCGACGTGAATCCCCCGTCTATACAGGACTTGCAGATGTCAAAATCCGCTCCGTGATCGAGATGGAGCGCAACGTCAATGCCCGTATCCTCGACCGCCGCTCTGGCAAGGGCCATGAGATACGCGTGCTTAGCGTATTTTCTCGCTCCCGCCGAGACCTGAAGGATGACCGGCGAATGGTTTTCCTGCGCCGCCTCAGTGATTGCCTGGATTATCTCCATATTGTTAATGTTGAAAGCTCCGACGGCGTATCCGCCCTCGTATGCTTTTCTGAACATTTCCTTTGTTGTTACAAGTGCCATATATGTGTGCCTTTCCTCAGAAATTTAGTAACATAATAATTATAACTCTTTTTTGTTAAAAAATCAACCGTTTGCAGAAAAAGAAGCGATTTTTTTCTCTATCGCGGGTATTATTCCCAGCGGGGAATCAACGACCGTCACATTCGGACCGTAATCGCCGTCAAGTAGGATATGCCCTCCCCTCACAAGAAAGCAGTGACAGCCGATTATCTCCGCGCACTCCGCGTCGTGCAGAGTATCTCCTATCAGGACGGTCTCCTCTCCGGCGTGCTTAAGAAGCCATTTTTTTGCAAGCTCGGGTTTGCCTCCGGCGTAAACGTCGTTCCTTCCGTAGATCTCGTCGAAATAGTCAAGCACTCCCAGGCGTTCGAGCTGTCCTCTCAGCATGTTTTCCTCGGACGCCGACAGTACGGCCTGAAAATGTCCTCTTCTCTTTATCTCTTCCAGGGCCTCCCTAACTCCTTCGCGGATGGGAGCGGTATGTTCGTTTTCCAGATAGAACTCCACCCAGCGGTTTGCCGGGATCTCGTAGGGAATTCTGTCGAAATCAAAGCCGAGTTTTCTGTAATAATCTATGACGGGAAAACAGAAAAGTTCCCTGTATCTGTCGGCGCTGCCCACCGGCGGCAGGCCGTATTCGGCCGTCAGCCTGTTGCAGCAGTCGACGCACAGCTGAACGTCGTCGAGGATCGTGCCGTTGAAATCCCAGATTACGTTCATATCTCTTTCCTGCCGTCTATCGCTCTTGTGAGCGTCAGCTCGTCGGCGTAGTCAAGGTCGCCGCCGGCGGGTATGCCGTAGCCTATGCGCGTGACCTTCACGCCGGTGTTTTTCAGCATTCTTGCTATATACAGTGCAGTGGATTCCCCGTCGACGGTGGGGTTTGTGGCTATTATGACCTCTTTCACCCCTTCGTTTTTTATTCTTCCGGGGAGCGAAGCAAGGTTGACGTCCTCCGGCCCGCGTCCGTCAAGCGGCGATATAGTCCCTCCGAGCACATGGTATCTTCCGTTGAATCCGTCAGCCTTTTCCAGCGCAAGCAGCGCGCGGACGTCTTCGACAACGCACAGCGTTTCGCCGTCGCGGTTATCGTCAAGACATACCGGGCACAGATCTCCCTCGCATATGTTTCCGCATCTGACGCACGAATGCAGACTTTTTCTGGCCTCCGTCAGGTTGCAGGCGAACTCGTCCACTTCCTCCTCAGACATGCCTATAATGCCGAACGCGTATCTTATCGCGCTTTTGCGGCCCACTCCCGGCAGTCTGCGCAGCGTCTGAACTATCGTTTCAAACGCCTGCGGATACTCCGCCATATCAGAACAGTCCGGGCATCGAGACATGCCCCGTTACCTTCTGCATCTCCGCGGCGTTGGTATCCTCGACCTTGCGGATAGCCTCGTTAACAGCCGCGACAAGAATGTCGCTCAGCATCTCGACGTCGTCCGGATCGACTATCTCCGGCTTTATGTCTATTCCGGTTATTTCCTTTTTGCCGTTTATGGTCACAGAAACGGCTCCTCCGCCCGCGTTCACCGTATATACGCGCGCGTCAAGCTCCTCCTGGAGCGCAGCCATATCCTCCTGCATTTTCTGGACCTGCTTCATCATTCCCTGCATGCCCGACGGTCCGCCTCCCATGCCCTGCGGCAGTCTTGCTTTCATACTTTATATCTCCTTTCAGCCTTTTGTTTTTCAGAGTTCCTCAAGGCCGTCCGCTTCCTTTATCTTTTCGGCGGCCCTGAATTCTATTTCGTCCGGCAGGACCGAAGGCCCGCCGTTTTCGGCTATCAGCATACACAGCAGCGTAAGTATGCCGGGGTCGGTTCCCATCATCGTTGCTGCAAAGGGCTGAACCTCCACCACTATTCCCCTGCCTCCGGCAAACGCGCGACTGGGGTTGAGGAAATTGGCCGTCAGAGGACTCTCCCGTATCGCCTCTGCTACGACGTCAGGCCAGCATTCAAGCTCGTCGTTACCCGGCGCGGTTTCCGCGTCTGTCTCCGAAGACCGCTCTTCATCAGCCTTTTCCTGTGCCTTGTCCTCTTCATCTACGGGAGCCGGCATCGGCTCGGGCTCCGGAATTTCAGTTTCTTTCGCCGCAGTCGCACCCTGCGCAAGCCGCTTCTCCAGCGTCGAAATGCGCGAAAGCATGGCGTCGGGCTCGGTGCTCAGCGTATCGTCCGACATGCGAATCAGGGTCGTTTCCGCTATTGCCCTCTGTATATCTCCGGCCCTGTCCATACGCACGAAGGCGTCCTCCAGCAAACGCATGTGATATATCAGCCTCTGAACGGTAAAATATCCCGCGCATTCCTTTGTTTTAACAAGTTCCTCTTCGGTCAGCTCGAGTATGTCGGCACCCCTGTCGGAAACTTTAAGCAACAGCATGTCGCGGTAATAGTCGATAAGATCCTGCCAGAACACCTTGATGTCCGGGCAGGCGGCCACCGCCGCGCTCACGCCGCGGAATATCGCGCCGTAATCCTTTCTCAGCACGCACTTTATCAGCGACGAGATAAGGAGCCTGTCGGGTATGCCGAGAATGCTCTGTATTTCTTTTGCGTTCAGCTTTTTCCCCGCACCGGCGCAGAGCTCGAGCAGGGAGATCGCGTCGCGCATTCCGCCTTTGGCCTGCCTCGCTATCTGACCGAGGCCGTCATCGTCCACGTCGATTCCCTCCGCGTCGCTTATCACGCGCAGGCGGGAACAGATATCCTCCACGGATATTCTGCGGAAGTCGAACCTCTGACAGCGCGAAACTATCGTTACCGGAAGTTTGTGGAACTCCGTCGTCGCAAAAATGAAAACCACGTGCTCGGGCGGCTCCTCAAGGGTTTTCAGCAGCGCGTTGAAGGCCGGTACCGAAAGCATGTGGACCTCGTCGATGATGTAGACTTTTTTCTTAAGCGCGGC
>JAFZTO010000036.1 GCA_017618795.1 Clostridia bacterium
CTGCTCCGCGCTCTGCTATAACGGCAGGACTAACATAAACTTTGTGCGCACGATTGCCGAGCCGGTCCTCGAACGCGAATTTTTCACCGCGCTGAGAAAACTCGGACTGCACGTATTCATAGAAAGCAATCAACAGAATTGAGGTGATACAATGTACTGCGTAAAATGCGGCGTTGAGCTCGGCAACACCGAAAAGAAATGTCCGCTCTGCGGAACGCCCGTCTGGAACCCTGACAGCGCCGCCGAGGAGCTGTACCCGAGATACAGGTACGGCAGGGACGCAAAACCCAAAACGGGGCTCATGTTCCTTTTCACGTTTATTCTGCTGATCCCCGTCCTGCTCTGCCTGCTCATCGACCTTAAGCTGAACAGGCGGATCGTCTGGTCCGGGTACGTCAGTCTCTCCGCCGCCGTCGTCTATATCATGCTTGTCCTGCCGTTCTGGTTCAGAAAGAGGAATCCGGTGATCTTCGTTCCCGTCTCCTTCGCCGCCGCGTGCGGCCTGCTGCTCTACATATGCTGCAAGTCCGGCGGGAAATGGTTCCTTTCCTTTGCGTTTCCCGTAACGGGGGCCCTGTGCCTTATCGTCACGGCGGCGGTCGCCCTTTACAGATATGTCCCGAAAGGCTGGATCTTCACCACGGGCGGGCTGACGATAGCGCTCGGCGGGCTGTCGATACTCATCGAGTTTTTTCTGCATATCACGTTCGGCTTCGGCATGTTCGTCTGGTCGCTGTACCCGTTTGCCGTTCTCCTGCTTTTCGGTCTGCTGATAATAGCCATCGGCACAAGTCCCTCGATGCGCGCCGCTCTTCGCAAAAAAATGTTTTTCTGACCCGGAACAGGCGGTTTTTTTGCCGAATGTATTGACAATTGCGGAAAATTGTGGTAAAATAAGTATTTGGAAAAAATTTTTCTTAGACAAAATCAAGGAGATACAACAATGTCTGTTAAAGTTGCAATCAACGGCTTCGGCCGTATCGGCAGACTCGCCTTCCGTCAGATGTTCGACGCAGAGGGTTACGAGGTCGTTGCCATCAATGATCTTACCAGCCCGAAAATGCTGGCCCACCTCCTCAAGTACGACACCGCCCAGGGCCCCTACTGCGGAAAGGTCGGCGAGGGACTCCACACGGTTGACTTTACCGAGGATTCGATAATAGTCGACGGAAAAGAAATCAAAATCTACGCCTGCAAGGACGCAAACGACTGCCCGTGGGGCGCGCTTGACGTGGACGTCGTTCTCGAGTGCACCGGCTTCTATACCTCAAAGGAAAAATCCATGGCTCACATCAACGCGGGCGCAAAGAAAGTCGTCATTTCCGCACCCGCCGGAAACGACCTCAAGACCATAGTTTACAACGTGAACCACAAGAACCTTACCGCGGATGATCAGATCATTTCCGCCGCGTCCTGCACGACAAACTGCCTCGCTCCCATGGCGCAGGCTCTCAACAACGCCTATCCCGTTCAGAGCGGCATCATGACGACGGTTCACGCCTATACGGGCGACCAGATGATCCTTGACGGACCGCAGAGAAAGGGCGATCTCCGCCGCTCCAGAGCGGGCGCGCAGAACATCGTTCCCAACTCCACCGGCGCCGCAAAGGCTATCGGCCTCGTCATTCCCGAACTCAACGGAAAGCTCATCGGCTCCGCGCAGCGCGTTCCCGTCGCCACCGGTTCCACCACCATTCTCGTGGCTGTCGTCAAGGGACATGACGTAACCAAAGACTCGGTCAACGCCGCCATGAAGGCAGCCTCCAACGAATCCTTCGGCTACAACACCGACGAGATCGTTTCGTCCGACGTCATCGGCATGCGCTACGGCTCGCTCTTCGACGCTACCCAGACCATGGTCGCAAAGATCGACGACGACACCTATCAGGTTCAGGTCGTTTCGTGGTACGACAACGAGAACTCCTATACCTCGCAGATGGTAAGGACGATAAAGTATTTCGCAGAGATATAAAAACGATATAAAACGGCCGCCTTTTAAACGCGGCCGTTTTGTCTGTAACGAAAATGAAATTATCCGACAGGTTTATTTCCGCGTCTGACGTGATGTGCGACTTCGGCAGACACGTTCCCGCGCCTTACATAAGAAAAACATTCTTCACCGGTTCCCTTTCCGGCGCAAGGATATCCGTCTGCGGGCTCGGCTTCTACCGGTTTTTTGTCGACGGGAGAGAACTGACAAAGGGCTTTCTGTCGCCATATATATCAAATCCCGACGATATACTCGAATACGACGTTTACGATCTGACCGGTATGCTCGGCAGCGGGAAGCACGTTCTCGGTTTTATGCTCGGAAACGGAATGCAGAACAGTTTCAGCGGCTATATATGGGATTTTGACAAAGCGGCGTTTCGCTCCCCTCCCAAGCTTGCCGTCTGCCTTGAGTTGACCGGCACGGACGGGAGAACGCTGGAGATCGAGGCCGACGAAACCTTTCTGTGCGCCGGTTCCCCGATACTTTGCGACGACCTGCGGCTCGGAGAGATCTATGACGCTTCCAGAGAAACCGAAGGCTGGAATACCCCTCAGTTCGACGACAGAGGCTGGACAAAGGCCGTTCCGGCGGAAAAGCCGCGCGGGAAAAAACGTGTCTGCGCGTGTCCGCCGATCGTAAAACGCGGCGAAATATCGCATCCGGCGGTTCTCGGGAAACGGTTCGCGGTCTCACGCTTCTCGGACCGCCCTTTCGAAGGGATTCTGTTTGACTTCGGCGTAAACGACGCGGGAATATGCAAACTGAAGATCAGCGGCAGACGCGGGCAGAAACTGGAAATGTTTTTCGCCGAATATCTTGACAGCGACGGCAATCTGGCGCTCAGCCCGATAAGTTTCCACAACAAAGGAACAAATCTGTATATTCAGAAGGACGTTTACTACTGCCGCGGAGAAGGCGTCGAGACATGGAAACCGTCGTTTACCTATCACGGTTTCCGTTACGTGCTTGTATCAGGGCTTGACGACGATCAGATATCCGGAGATCTTCTGACGTTTGAGCTGATGAGCACGGAAATGGAGGAACGGGGCGGCTTTTCATGCTCCGACCGCACGCTCAATACCCTTCAGGAAATGACTCGGCGTTCGACGCTCGGCAATTTTTACCACTTCCCCACCGACTGCCCGCACCGTGAAAAAAACGGCTGGACGGCCGACGCCGCGCTGTCCTCCGAGCACACGCTGCTCAATCTCTCCCCGGAGGCGAACTACGTCGAATGGCACAAGCATATCTGCGCGTCAATGGACAGCCGGGGAGCAATTCCGGGAATAATTCCCACCGGAGGCTGGGGATTCGAATGGGGCAACGGGCCCGCATGGGACCAGGTGCTTGTCGAGCTGCCTTTTCTCGTGTACAGATACCGCGGGAACCGCGAGATAGTTGACGAAAGCCTTCCGTACCTGATCCGGTATGTGAACTATCTCACTTCAAGAACCGATAACAGGGGACTCATTGAGATAGGTCTGGGCGACTGGGTCGCTCCGTACGGCGTGCGCTCTCCGCTCGTCTTTACCGATTCCGTGATTTCAATGGATATTTGCGAAAAAGCCGCTTTTCTGTTCGAGACCGCGGGACAGGAGCGCCAGGCGCAGTTCTGCCGCGGCGTGGCGGAGGATTTCAGAAACGCCGTGAGAAAACATCTTGTGGATCACGCGACGGCGACCGCGATATGCTCGGATGAAAAGAATCCCTTCCGCGGCAGCCAGACTTCGCAGGCGATGGGACTTTACTACGGCATTTTCACCGAAAGCGAAAAGCCTGCCGCGTTTGAAAAGCTGCTGGAGCTGCTGCGCGAGGAAAATGACCATCTGGACACGGGAGTACTCGGCGCGAGAGTGATCTTCAGGGTGCTGTCGGACTTCGGCAAAACCGATTACGCTTTAAGGATCATGACCGACCCGACGCCGCCGTCATACGGCGACTGGATCGCAAGGGGCTACACTGCTCTTGCGGAAAATTTCAATCTCCCCGGCGACAACGGCTCTCACGTCTGTTCGCTGAACCATCATTTCCTGGGAGACATCAGCGCGTGGTTCATATCGTATATCTGCGGGATCAGATACAACCCCGACGGAAGGCATCATGACAGGCTTGTGATCGCGCCGCGTTTTGCGGAATCGCTCGACTACGCCGAGGCGTTCCACATCTGTCCGTACGGAAAAATATCCGTCAGGTGGGAAAGAAAGGGAGAAAGCGTTATTCTCGACCTTGAAATTCCGGACGGCGTATCGGGTGATATGCTGCCGGAATCCGGTTACCACGTCAGCGACACGCGTCTGAAAACCGGCCGCTTTATATTCACACAAAACAGAAAGACCGTATGATGTATCATACGGTCTTTTGTTTTCTTCAGAAATCCCACCCTGCCGTGTACCGGGTCATTGAGAACCTGCGTTTGGGCAGGGCGGTGCCCCCTCGTGTCGCTTGTGCTTCCAACGTCCCGTTTAAAGCGGGGAGGCCTGCAATCCCTGAGCACGAAGAAGAGCTCCTTTTATCTCGTGTAGGTTTTAACGACCCATTCACGCACAGCGCAGGATTTCCGTAATAAGCCGTCAGTCGTCCACTCCGTCCTGCTCGTCGTAGTCGATTTCGCTGAAGAGCTCCTCGTCGAACCTGTCGGCAATCCTGTTGAACTCATCGTCGTCGTCTATAGTAGCAAGCGTGTCCTCGTCCTCGGATTTCAGAATAACGTATTCATTGTTTTCATTATCCTCGAGCGGGACAAGCGCGTAATAAACCGCACCGTCTTCCTCTATCGTCCCGAGAAGCTCGAATTCTGACTGATTGCCTTCCTCGTCGGTCAAAGTGTATATTTCATCTTCAAATCTTTCATCCGCCATATCGCACCTGCTTTTCAATGCTTCGCATTTTTTATATATTTTACTACATTGTCGCGGATTTGTCAAGTGAAAATCGAAACAAAAACCGATTATTTGTAAACTTTTTTTTGTTTTGTTGACAAAGGAGGAAATATGTAGTATAATATAGTTTGTTTTGAAGAGTTATTCAAAAACAAAATTATTTAAAAAAGGAGGTGTAAAATGGAAAAATATTTATTTGCTTTGCTGGGTCTGGTCATTGGAGCTGTTGCGGGAATAATCGTCGGCATTGTGATAAGAAAGAAAAGCGCCGAACGTCAGATTTCCTCTGCCGAAAAAGAAGCGAAAAGAATAGTTGACGAAGGCAAAAAAGAAGCCGACAACCTGAAGAAGGACGCCCTTCTTGAGGCAAAGGAAAAAATCATCAAGGACAAAAACGACTGCGAGCGCGAAATAAAAGAGCGCCGTTCCGAGGTCTCGCGCCTTGAAAGAAGGGCAATCCAGCGCGAGGAAGTTCTGGAAAAGAAAATCGAGAACTATGAACGCAAAGAAGAAACTCTGAACCGCAAGATCAAGGATCAGTCGGAAAAGCTTGACGAAATCGAAAAGCTAAAACTCAGGCATATCGAAAAGCTCGAAGCGGTCGCGTCACTCACCCGTGAAGAAGCGAAAGCCGAACTCATCACTATGATTGAAAACGACGCGCGTCACGACGCGGCGCAGAAACTGATCGAAATCGAGAACGAGCTTAAGGATGAAGCGGACCGCAAGGCAAAAGGAATTATTTCACTCGCAATTCAGCGCCTTGCGCAGGAGCACGTTTCCGAGGCTACGGTATCGGTGGTTTCACTGCCGAACGACGATATGAAGGGCCGCATAATCGGACGCGAGGGACGGAACATCAGAGTAATCGAACAGGTTACCGGCGTCGACCTCATAATCGACGACACTCCCGAGACCATAACGGTTTCGTGCTTCGATCCCGTCAGACGCGAAATAGCGAGAATCGCACTTGAAAAGCTTATATCCGACGGAAGGATACATCCGTCAAAAATCGAAGAAACGATTGAAAAATCGCGCCGCGAAGTCGAGGCTGCAATAAAGCAGGCGGGAGAAAAGACCGTCTTCGACCTCGGAATTCGCGGAATGAACACCGAACTCGTAAGGCTGCTCGGCAGACTGCGCTACCGTACAAGTTACGGTCAGAACGTTCTCGACCACTCGATAGAGGTCGCGTACATATCCGCGATAATGGCCGAGGAGCTTGGAGTTGATGCGACAACGGCAAAGCGTGCCGGACTTCTCCACGACATCGGCAAGGCCATGACGCAGGAGGTCGAAGGCTCCCACGTACAGATAGGCGTTGACATCGCCAGGAAGTACAAGGAAAACAAGGAAATCATCCACGCGATCGAGGCACATCACAACGATGTCGAGCCAAAAACGATCATCGCCGTCATTGTTCAGGCTGCCGACGCCATTTCGGCCGCACGCCCGGGAGCAAGACGCGAGGATATCGAAAGCTACATCAAGAGGCTTCAGAAGCTCGAGGAGATCGCAAATTCATTTGAAGGGGTTGAAAAATCGTACGCCGTGCAGGCGGGACGCGAGATCCGCGTAATGGTCAAACCCGAAGAGGTGAACGACGAACAGATGGCGGTTATCGTCCGCGACATGGTAAAGAAGATCGAAGGGACGCTTGAATATCCCGGACAGATCAAGGTAAACCTGATTCGCGAAAGCCGCGCCACAGACTACGCAAAATAACCAAACCGCTCTGCGGGAAACATAGATTTTTATATAGAGAACCGATTATCCGGCATAAACCCTCACAAAGACCGGTTTATGCAAAGCAACACTGTACGCAATCTGAAACCGAAATCACGGCCGCAGTGCCTCTCATATAAACATCTGAATCAAAAAGGGACGCAGGAAGCGGACCGATCTGCAAAAGACTTAGAAAAGGACGGGAGCGATTTCCCGTCCTTTTTCTGTTTTTCATGTTTTCAGTTCTGCTTCAGTTTTGCCCGTGCAGTTTTCCGTACCTTTTCAGCACAGGCTTTTCGAGAACGCGCTTGAATTTGAAAAAAAGCGAAGTTTTGTCCTTTATGGGCTTGACAAGTACTGTATACGCGCCGATGAGTCTGCCGCTCCAGACGTCGGTAAAGACCTGGTCGCCAATGACGGCGCACTCTTCCCTGCCCACGCCCATTTTTCTCAGCGCATCGTCGTAACATCTGGGTGACGGCTTGCCGCTTTTGCTGTATGCGTAAAACCCAAGCCTGCTGTTAAATAGTTTAACCCTTTTGTTGTTATTGTTTGAAATCAGCGCAATCTGAATATTTCTCTTTTTCAATTCGTCAAACCACCGGAGAACCCGTTCCGTCGGTTCGGGATCATCATAGGTTACAAGAGTGTTGTCGATGTCGACCAGAACCGCTCTTATTCCGGCGTCTTTAAGTCTGTCAAGGTCAACGCCGTATATGTCGTCGTGGTATTCGTCAGGGACAAACCATCTGTCTGTCAGCCTCATTGATCGCCGCTCTCATTCCTGTGTTTTTCGACGTCGCGCTTTACAAAATCTATGAATCTTGCCTTCCATCCTCCGAAACTGTTGAAAAGATCATAAATTATCTTGCTGAGCGGAATTGTAATGCACGCCAGCGTTACAAGCGTAAGCCACGCTTTCCAGTTGAGATTTGACAGTTCGAACAGATTCGGTATCAGGGCCGCGGCGAGTATAAACGCGGCTCCCATTCCGACGAAAAGCGTGTTATGAATTATATTCATCGGCTTGCAAACGCGGAACAGCATAATGTATGCGACTATCGAGTATATGTAGAACGCGAGAGTCGAGCTGACGCCCGTATTAAGGAAAAACGCATTGCTGAACATCATAGACCAGTACACCATAATGGCGGCCGTTATCGCCGTCGGGAAAGCCCTGAACAGAACATTGCGCAGGAATTTTCCCTTTACGAGATTGGTATTTGGTTCAAGCGCCAGCACAAACGAAGGGAAGCCGATCATAAGCGCGGACACCAGTGAGAGTTGCGCGGGCTTAAATGGATAGAGCGACTGCGATATTAGCGATATCAGCGCAAATATCAGGGTGAAAACGTTTTTGGACAGGAAAAGAGACGCGGAACGCTCTATGTTGTTTATAACGCGCCTTCCTTCCGCAACAACAAGCGGCATATTGGAAAAATCCGAGTCAAGCAGAACGAGGTCGGAAACGCTGGCGGCGGCGTCACTCCCCGACGCCATGGCTATGGAGCAGTCGGCATCCTTAAGCGCAAGCACGTCGTTTACTCCGTCGCCGGTCATAGCGACGGTATGCCCGGATTTTTTGAGCGCCTTGACAAATTCTCTCTTCTGATCCGGTGTTACCCTTCCGAACACCGTGTAGTCGTTCACCGCCTTGGCGATCTTTTCGCTCGTGACAAGCAGCGAGGCGTCTACGTACTTGTCTGCGTTCGGTATTCCGGCCTCCTCCGCAGCCTTGGAGGCGGTAAGGGGATTGTCGCCGGAAATGACCTTAATTTCCACTCCCTGCTCCGTAAAATACTCAAACGTCTGCTTAGCCTCGGGGCGCACCCTGTTTTTGAGAGTCACAAGACCAATTGGAGCGACATCCCCGTACAGATCGCTGCCGTTAAAAATGCCGCTGACGTCGCCGTTGTCGCGATATTCGGCAACAAGCAGAACCCGTTCGCCTTTTGAAGAATGCTCCTCAACCACGTGACGGTAGCCTTCGTAATCGGAACGGAGAATGAACTCCGGAGCTCCTATGAGCACTGCGCTTATCCCGTCGTAACTTACCGCGCTGTACTTTGTTGCCGATGAGAAAGACTTGACGTATTTCGCCTGGCGGAAGCCTCTTTTATTGTCAAAATGCTCCTTGAGCGCCGCCATCGTAAAGTTCTCCGACGACATATTCATGACGAGCTGACGAACGATTTCAGAGAGCGCCTCCTCGTCAATCGCAGCAGGATAAAGCGGGACAACGGCTTCGAGGTGCATGTCCGGCTCGGTCACAGTTCCGGTTTTATCGACGCAGATAGTGTCAACCCGCGCCAGAGTCTCGATACACTTCATGTCGTGAACCAGGGTCTGCTTTTTAGCGAGTCGCATCACCGAAACGGCAAGAGCTATGGACGTCAGCAGGTAAAGACCTTCGGGAATAAGTCCGATGACCGAGCCTGCCGTGGTCTCCACACTGGTTTTAATGTCGTGCCCGAGCCTTATGTGCGAATTGAGAAATAGCGCAGCCGCA
>JAFZTO010000037.1 GCA_017618795.1 Clostridia bacterium
TTCAGCACTTTACCTGACCATTTTCACCGATCCCCTGACAACAAGGTACGGCATTGTCATGATTTCAGTATTTTTCTGTATCGTCCCTTTTATTATTCCAACAATAAGGTCGGCGACCTCCCTGCCGATGTCGTGGATCGGGTGAGCTATGGCGTCGATGTGCATGAACTCCAGCCATTCGCTGTCGTCGTATGCGATGATGTTGATGTCGTCGGGTATTTTAAAGCCCAGCCTGCGGCAGGCCCTCAGCGTCGCTATCGTCGTCATAATATTTGACGTGATCACGGCGCTCGGCCGGCTGTTCGTCAGCGCGACGATGATCTGACTGACGATATCGCGTGACGTGTCGCAGAAAACGACCGAGCTTGTTTCCATAACGCCGCTTTCCTCTGCCGCACGGTTGAAACCCTTTGCCTTTTCCGAAGATTCGGAATTGTACAGGCTCTCAAAAAGCAGAACCCGGCTGTGGTTCATGTTGAACACATATCTGGCAGCCGTATACGCACCGTAATTGTCGTCAATCAGATATTTCGACGCACCGGTCAGATACTTGTTGGTGCTTGTGAACTGAACGATGGGTATGCCGAAATTCTCCGCCGCCTTCAGGATGCCTGTATTGAGATTGTGCACCGGGGCGTATATGATCCCCGCGACGCGCGATGAAATCAGCATCTCGATGCATGTTTTCTCGCGTTCCTCGTCGGCCTCCGAAAACGCTATCATCAGCCTGTAGCCCAGTCTCCCGAGATTTGATTCTATCTCCTTGACGACCGCTGAATAGAATGTGTTGTTGATATCCGGAAGCAGGAGCCCTATCACATTGGACTCTCCGTTTTTAAGATCGCGCGCCGATGAATTGGGATAATATCCTATCATCTGCGCAATTTTCATTATTTTTTCCTTTGTCTCGGGGTTTATGCTTGCGTCCGATCGAAAGGCTCTTGAAACCGTTGATTGCGAAACCCCAGCGAGTTTCGCTACGTCATAACTTGTTGTCACAGTCTGTTGTCCGTCCTGAACCATAATCTTAAAACAGATTTTGTACCTGCTGTCTGAAACATTGCAGAATATTATACCACACTACACCCGGAAAGTCAAGCGGAATTCTGATTAATCTGTTTGCGAATTTCAGAATGCGATAATATCCTTAAACCGGTATCTTTCATTCGGCTCAAAGCCCGCAACGTCCTTTCCGTCCGTCTCTATCAGAAGCACATCCGGCTTTTCGGTCCTGTACCGGAGCGATGTCCCGTCGTCGACTATTAGCCTGCAGGCGCCATGTTTCCCGTACAGGCGGAGCGAAACGTCATACACAGTATCAGCGCCGCTGCAGAGCACCGGATCGGCAAACGGGACAAGGCTCTCATCACGCGCAAACAGCAGAATTTCGGTCAGACCCGGTGAAAAAACGTAACTCTTACCGCCATCGTATTCCGTCCCGTCAAAGAAGTTCTTCCACTTCCCTTCCGGCAGATACACATTCCTTCTGTCTCCTCTGCCCCAGATGACCGGTGCGAAAAGAAGGCTGTCCCCCACCATGAACTCGTCCCATATGTCTCGAACATTCATATCGTCGGCGTAATCGGCGATAAGAGGCCTTACCGGCGGAATGCCCTGGCTGTAATAGACATAGAACGCCTCGTAAAGATACGGAACAAGGCTCATTCTGAGCTCGAAGATGCTTCTGCACATATTCGTGAGCTCCTGCGCGTCGGGCAGAAAATCGCCCGCAAGGTTTCTGTCGTGATCGTACTGCTTCCACGGGGGCGAAGGGATCATGTATGCGTTGATCACCGCAAGAGGAGAAAAAATTACGGCCTGAAGTCTTCTTATCAGTTCCTCGCGGCTGCCCGTCTGCCTGACCTCCGGCGACCACATAACGCCGCCTAGCGCCGAGGTCGCGAGGCCGCGGATAAAATCCGAGTGGTCGTAAAGATCGCTGTAAAGCACATAAGGATATGGCGCTGCCAGAGCGTGCGAGGCTCTTGACTGTCCCCAGACGCGTATGTTGCGTTTCTCAAACGGTCTTAGCATGGTTTTCTGATACAGAAGTCCGAGCTCGCTTCTCATCTGCTCGCCGTCAAGGCCTCCGGGGAATTTCGTGAACTCCGGAAACCCCCAGTTGCCGGTGCAGAGGTAATCGCCGCCGTCGCACTCGTCGAGCTTGAAACCCATTATGCCCTGTTCGACGATTTCGTCGTGCCTTCCGGCAAAAACGTCCCTTGCCTCCGATAAGGTAAAATCGGGAATAATCCCGTCCCACACATAGGAATCCCCCGAAAGGGGATAAAGCATTTTAAAGACCGGGCTTGTCGGATGCGTATAGCAGTGCTCCCACAGATTGATCTTATATCCGGACTTTGCCGCTTCCCTGCACATGCGTTCCGGGTCGGGATATTTCTCACTATCCCACTCAAAGGTGCAGGAGTACGCGTTCGTCTGCCATCCCGGCTCAAGTCCAAGGACATCGCATGGTATTTTTTCGTCCCTGAACTGCTTCGCCATGCTTAAAACGTGCTCCTCGTCGGTGTGCCACCAGCAGCGGTATAAAATACCCAACCCCCACAGAGGAGGAAAGGCTCCGCCTCCGGAAAAAAGATTGTATCTTGCAAGGGCGTCCTTCATCGTGCTGCCCGCGAAAACGTACACGTCGGCTCCTTTCGCCGAAGGGATGCGCACGAACATGTTGCCGGAATGCGCCTTGTGCTCGAAATGATGTCCCTCCTCGTTCGGAACGGACGGATAATTCTCCCGCTCCTGACGGCTGCCCTTCCTTTTGCTTCCCCCGCAGTAGAAGGTCGCAAAGCGTGACGTGTCTACAAAAACGCCGTACCCCGCCGTAGACAGATAAAACGGCACAGGACCGTGCGAATCGCCGAGGTCGGCGGCCGGATCCGAATTGACCCTTATCACCTTTTTTCTGCCGCTCTGTCTGAAGGATTTGAGCTGAAGGCCGAAGCCGTAGATATCCTCATCATCCCCGAGCGGTATTTCAAGCGTGCAACTCCCTTCGGCGCACTTTTTTTTTATGTCGCCGTCGCCGAACGGACACGGATTGTCCGGAAGTCGGTCCAGATTTTCCGAGGGCACCGGCTTTAAGATCTTTACGGGAGTGAACTTTTCCGGTTCTCCCGCGGTTATTCTGTAAACTCCGCTGGCTATTTTTTCCATATTTTTCTACTCCTATTCAATGTACGTGATCCGCTCAAGAATATATCCGGTTTCTCCATCTAAGGAGGACATCGTAAAGCATATCTCCCATCCTTTCTCAACGTCCGTCTCAAATGCCGCGCTTCGGTACGATCCTCCGTTTGTACCGAAGACCGAAGAATAAACCTCCCTGCCTCCGGCAGTCACGGAAAGCACTATGCTTTCCTCGCTTGAATGACTCTTCGTCATGACTGTGATCATGACGCGCCCGTCGTGCGGTACCGTGAATTTCTTCATTACTCCGTATTGCGGAA
Source organism: Clostridia bacterium (assembly GCA_017618795.1). Lineage (GTDB taxonomy): Bacteria > Bacillota > Clostridia > Oscillospirales > CAG-272 > Colimorpha_A. Next base: position 3,465 of record JAFZTO010000037.1, read on the forward strand.
GGACGCCGAACACCGCCTGACCTGCAAAGAGCGAGACGCTTTTGCTTTTTAACGAATATCTCCCCGCGTTCCTGTTACCGCTGTCAGGACTTATGAAATCAAACGGCACGGCCTGCCCGGAAGCTTTTGAATAATACAGATATTCAAAGCCGTTTTCACCCTGCTTTCCCCATACGGAACGGTCGAACTCCTCGGTATACGTCTTAGAAGAAAACAGGCTTATGTCCCTGATTCCCAGAGCGTAGCAGACAAGCGACGCCACTTCGACCGCGCCTCCGCAGCTCAGGAGTCCGTTTTCATCGGTAAGCGTTGCGTAAATTTCCGGTGAAACGTTTTTTACGGAGTCAAAATATCCGCACGCGTCGACATACGGTATTCCGCGCTCCTCTGCCGTTTCGCGCACCGCCGCGGCAAAAGCCCTGTCAGCCGGAGACGCGACAAACAGGAGCGAAAATCCTGATGAATCCGCCGCGTCCGCGATCTTTTCAAGTATCTCATGCTCCCTTCCGGCGTATGTATCACTATCGTCCGCCGTTTTCTCCGGCATCACAATAACAAGTCTGCGGCGATCCGATTCATCAAGCAAATGCACTATATCTTCAAGTCCGCAGTACAGCGTTTTTACGTTCTTCTGGTTGTTTTTCAGCAGCTGCGGCAGAGAACGGCGCGTCACGAAACGCCCTTCTCCCAGCGCGCACGGCCCGCCGGTCATCACGATGCCCCTGTCGAACGCTTCCGCCGCTTTTTTCATATCTCCTCCGGCAAATCCGGAATATGAGAGACTCTGCCCGTCCGTCCGGCAGACTTCCTCCGTCCCGTACAGGCTGTCAGACTTCGTCGAAAGAATTGCCGAATCGCGGCATACGAGCCCGAGATCCCTGATAACATTCTGTGCTATGAACAGAAACCCTCCCCTTGAAGGATGAACGGTATCGTGACAGAAAAACCAGTCCGAAGCGTATTTCCTGTCGCGCCCGTAGGCGCTGTAAAGGTCAACGAAGAGCGCCCCGCTTTCGGCCGCAGCTCTCCGGACCGAATCAAAATATCGCTGATTGAAATTACTCTTCTGCCTCTCGTCGGTCCAGTTGTCGGAAAAACAACCGGAAGCGATTACGACCGGAATAATTCCGTCGTTCATACAGTCAGAAACAAGCTTTTTCAGTTTTTCCGTAAAAGCTGCGGCTCTTTCATCCGTCGAAAAATCGTCGTTCGTGCCTATATCGACAAGCATAACGTCGGGGCTTTCGCTCTTTACGGATCTCTCATAGCTTATATCGGATATTTTCCAGCCGCTTACCGCCGTGTTCACCACGGAATCCCCCGTTCTGTGCAGATCGGAGATCAGGTAATTTCTGAATATTTCCGGATATGAAGCGAATGCGTCCGCAGAATTACCGTCGTTTGCGGTTATGGAATCGCCGGTAAAAAGCCAGGTGAGACGTCTGTCAGGTTCCGTAACCATCGAACGGAGGCGCCCGAAAAGCGGGTTGCCCGAATTGAGCGCCGTGGCCTCGTCAGACATCTCTTCCGACGAAATGTCAGGAACAGCGCTTTTCCTTGCAGACAGGACGCACGGCGTTTCAGTGCATAACGTGTCATAAGTCATCGTATTGTCCTCCGTTTTGCCTCCGCTACCGCACGAAACGCAGAAAATCGCCGTTGCCGTCAGCAGTGAAACCACCCGTACCCGGGTTTTTGCCTTTTGTTCCATCGTTTTACTTGTCTGTAATCATCGGATCGATCCAGTATATTTTTCTTGTCACGCCGCTCAGTTTTCGGCAGTCGGCGCACAACCTTATCACAACTGTTTTCCCGGCGTATTCCGAAAGATCGACTTCAGCGTCGGTACGTACGCCTGTAGCGGTTATTTCCCCGCTCCACAAGGTTTTGCCGTTCACGTCCAAAAGAACCGGAACGGGGGTCTTCACGCTGTCGGCTGTGCCGAATGCAAATTTTAGAACTGCGGGGGAATCAGGCAGCGGCACGGCGAATTCAAGAGAATTCATCGTCCTCTGCGGAACGGAAACGGTAAAGCGTTTGACAAGCTTTCCGGCAAACGAGCCCGTGCCCTTTGAAGTCGTGTCGGCAACGGTTATTTTTCCGCTGCTGCTTTCATAGTAAGTCGTGAATGGAGTGCTGTAAAAACTTACAGGCAAAGACGTCCCTCCGGACGATTTAAGAAGGATATAAACGGTCGATCCCGCAGGCACCGAGGCAGTCACCGAACCGTCCTCCGCCTCCGACATTTCGCAGTCGTCTGACTGACACATGACGCCGGAGATCTCCCCGGACGCCTTTACGGGGAATTCAACGTTGCCGGTCTTGTCCGAAACAAAGGTTATCTGCATCATACCGTCATTCAGACTGTACTGCGAAATATACGCCCCGGCCGTCATCGACGAAATCTGCACTCTGTCGCTGAACGAGGAACTATCAGAAAGAACGTAATACTTTGACGGATCAAGCCCGAATATCGAGCCGTCACCGTGAGCTATCCAGTCATTTATTGCAAGCGGGGTTTTTACCTCCGTCGTTCCGAAAACAATCTGGCTTACTACGCTTGACCTGTCGTTTTCGTTCCCGTAAAGCACGTATCCTTTTGCGTTTCTCACGGCGCGTGCGTACGTCCCGTTTTTAAGATAATATCTGGCGACCGTCTCGTCCGTCCAGTCCGAATATACTCTGACCGGCTGATTTTCCATAAACCAGTTCGCTTCGTCAAGCACCATCCCCGTCACGGGATCTCCTGAAGAGATCGTCGCCGCGCTTTCGCGCCATATCGTGGGCATCTCTCCGGCATACGATCCGAAGCGGTACCACGCGAGATAGTAATCGTGATTTCCCGTGAGCGGAGTTCCGGGCCAGTAGCACATTTTCACGTCCGTATAAACTGACGCAGTGAGCGGAACTATCTGATTTCCGCATGATTCCACCCATGTCTGATTGCTGCTGTTTATCGCATACGCATGCGACTGCAGGAACGAGCTGTATATCGCATTGAAATCGGTTATTCCCTCGCCGCCTATGGCTACTCCGTCAGGCAGTGCCTCGGCAAGCTCCTTCATGTACAGGACCGTTCCCTGAAGCGACGTCAGCCCGTCTATGTATCCGTTTGCGTCATTGTAGGAAATGAGCGACTGGTCAAGATGAAGCGCGTCCGCGCCGGTTTCCTTGACGGCGGTCACCAGTCTGTCTATAATGTATTTTCTCCATTCCGATGAGGCCGGGTTGATGGACGCAAACCTGTAGTGCCTTGCTGAGTCCGAAAAATCCTGATATATCAGCTTCCCGGAAAAACTGTCCCTGGAGTGATATTTTGAGAATGTGCTGTATTCCTCAAGCTCCGGCTGAAAGCCGAACATGTTGCAGTGCAGCTGTACCTTAAAACCGAGAGAATGCGCGTATTCTATCATTTCCTTAAGTCCGGACTGAGGCGTGTAGTCAGGCCAGTTCACGTCATAAAGATTGGTTCTCCAGTCAGGCACCTGAAGAATAATCTTCGAAGCGTCAACGCGCGCGGCAAGCGCCGCAAGCTCAGCCCTGTCGTGCATATCCGTTCCGAAATAGAGCTGTATGTCCTTCACCCATTCAGGCCTGTGCGCCGAAGCCTCCTCAAGACCGAATTTATCGGTAACGAAATACCTGTAGATTGCCGAAGCGCTCGTCCAGTCCCCGACGTATGGGATTATCTTCCAGCTGACTGCGTCAAATGATCTGTAATCCTTAAACGGAGCCTGCGGCACCGTTTCGCAGATGACGTTGAAGTAACCCGTCGAATGATCGACCGTCAGCTGCTTGAACTGAGTGAAATTATCGTCGCAGTAGACAAGCGCGCCGCCCTTTTTCCCTTCGATGATGAACATCTGCATCTGCAGGCCGTACTGATAGTTCTGCGTTTTGCTCACGTACACGCCGAGATCGGGGTTTGATCTCGTCAGACGTATTCCGTTCTGATACGGGACTATGATATTGTGCGCGTCGCTCACCCTGAATGTCACGCCGACGGCGGATATGCCGCCTTTCTTAACGCTTGCGCTCTGCCTGTAGGAAACGCAGTCGGATCTTATTTCGTATTCGGTCGTAACCGAAGCGCCGTCCCATTTTGAAGCAGTTACGATCCTGCTCCCGCTTTTTTCCGTGACGGAGGATGACCCGTTTTTGGACATATACCTCTGACCCGAACCGTTTGAATAGCAGTCGCCGTTCGCGAATATTATCGAAAAGCCGACTCCTCCGGCATTCAGATTCAGCGACGACGAATTTGCGCTGACGCTTATTTCCCCGACGTTTGCCGTATTCGTTTCAAAGGGATACGTTTCATCGGGGCTGCGCGTTCCCGCGCCGGTTCCTGCGCCGCCCCCCGTCTGCGTATCAGTTCCGTCCCCGTTAACACCGCGGGAACAGGAAAACATTACGGAAGCAAGAAGCGCAATCGCTGCTATTCTGATCCATGCACTGCTGTTTTTCATTTCTATCCTTTCAGGCTGAGCCCGAGCCTGCCTTTGTCATCACACTTTATTTCGTAAAGAGCGCTTTCCTCGGCGTTTTCATTTTTCAGGAAAACGTATCCGTCTCCTTTTCTCACGAAAGCGGCGACCGTACCGTCGCACAAACCATAACGCATAAGGACGCCCCCGCCGGTACCTTCAAAAATCCGTCTGGCGGAATTTGCCGCCAGGAATGCCGCTTCTTTCACAATTCCCCTGAACGCGGCGTTGCCTCGATCGGCAAATGAATCCGCACCGTCGCGCATCACCGTCGTGCAGAGACCGGTTGCCTCTCCGGCAACGTGCCATTCAAGATATTCGTGCGCCGTTTTCGTCACCGGCATCCCCGGCCAGTGATACGGAACGATCGAGTCTCCGAACACAAACGCCGTCACCGGAACTATCTGCGACTGCATACCGGGATCGAACGGCCTCGGAGGACCGACTCCGTAAACATGCGACTGCATGAACGTACCGTACATGGCGTTGAAATCGGTGATTCCCTCTCCGCCCAGAGCCACGCCCGCCGGAAGCTTTTCCCTTAACAATCTGTGATATTCAATGTTGCCGCGAATCGGCGTCATACCGCCGGCCGGGCCGCCCCGGTCGTTTCTTGCAAACAACGATTCGTCGAGATGAACCGAATCGCAGCCCGTCAGTTCGGCGGCGCGGCATATTTTCTCCGTTATGTAGTTTCTCCACTCTTCGGAGGCGGGATTCATCTGAGCAAATTTCACGTGCACTCCGCCGGCCGTGTATTCGGCGTAAACGGGTTCGCCGGTATATCTGTCACGAACCTGATATTCCGCAAACCGTCCGAACTCCGGCTTCTGCTGCTGAAATCCGTTCATGTTGAAATGAAGCTGGACCTTGTATCCGAGCGAATGCGCAAAACGGATATCGTCCGCCGTGCTGGAACGCGGCGTATAGTCCGGCAGATTTATATCGTAGGGCTCCTTCCTCCAGCCGGGGAGATGCAGAAGGACGTGTTTCGGATCGATAAGTCCGGAAAGAGCTTTTATCTGTTCCCTGTCGTTCCACAGATCGGTAAGAAAGGCAAGATGGATGTCACCGGTCCAGGCCGGCTTCGACACCCCGCTTTCCCTCCGCCTTCTCTTTGTAAACTCCTTATAGTACTGCGCGCCGTTCTGCCATGTCCCTCGGTACATGCGCATCTTCCACGTTTCAGTCTCAAAGCGGAAAATCCCGTCAAACGGCGCGGGCGGCATGGTCACCACGTTGACGACAAATCTGTCTCCGTCGTCTCTGACGTAGAATCTTGTGAAGGTGCTGCCGCCGTCCTCAGACCACAGCACACAGCCCCCTTCTGCTCCCTCGAATATCAGCATGCGAAGCTGCAGATCGGTCTGACCGTACTCGACGTGATCGGTCCAGCCCGTCCAGAACCGAGGATGGCCGCCGGATAAACGTACTCCGTTCCACGCCGGCACGATAACGGAATACAGGCTTTTGTCAAGGCTGAACGCAATGCTTATCCCCGAAACGGCGTTTCCCCCCGAATAGCTTTGACTGAATCCGGCTGCAAAGCCGCCTTCGGTTTCAAAAAAAGTGCGCGTTCTGCCGCCGTCATATTCCGCTGTCAGCACGTTTCCGTCGCGGGAAACAGCCGCAGGGATTATTTTTTCCTCTGCGGCACCGAGAATAAATGATTCCCCGTGACAGATACCGAACCCGCGCGCAAGCTCAAACTCCATCCGCCAAACCTCCCTCCGGCAGAAACGGGCACAGGTCTGTCGCGTGCCGCCTGCCGCTGATTTCGAAGTCATCAATAAAATTTTATCACAAACCGCGGTGTTTGTCAACAAAAAACTGAAAAAATTATGTTTTTTTCGAAAAAAGTATTGACAAAACCAATCGGTTGATGTATAATGTTTGCGAAGTCAAAAAATAAATCAAGCATGACTTGAAAAATCGTGAGGTGAAAAATGACAAAGAAACTCCTGGCGGCCGTTCTCGGTCTGCTTATGGTCGCGTCGCTCTCGCTCGGGGCATCCGCCATATCTAAAAGCGAAGTCCTCGACACGATCTATCAGTTCGATCAGATCCTGTTCGGCGAGGACAACGTAAACGGCTTTACCTTCCATTATTTCGATAAAGCCGACAACACCATCAAGGACTGCGTTTATCTGCCAATAGGCGAGAGCCCGTGGAACAGCAGCCTTGACATGTACACAGGCCCTACGGAAGCTCCCGACAGCGAAGGTTACGAATACATGATTATGAACTACACCTTCGGATGTCCGACTGTTCACCCATCCCTTATGGGTCAGACGGGCTGCGCTTTTCACATTCCGTATGACGGAACCGTCAAGATCACAACATACTTTCGCAACGGATCGGTTCAGCCGGACGGCTGCGAACTGTTCGTATACCTGAATGAAGTATCCGAGGAGTCCATGCTACTGGATTACGTCGGTACGGAAGAAGGACAGGAACTTGAGGTCGAAAATGTCGAGGTCAAGGCGGGCGATACGATTTACTGGTTTGTCGACTGTATGGAAACCCTTTCAAACGATAGCTGCGATTTCAATCCGAGAGTCCAGTACACCGCCGTGACCGACGAGAACGTCAGCGACGAGGACCCCGTTCCGATCGACGAGCCCGACACATCGGCCGAGCCGGACGACAGTGAAACAGAACAGAAGCCAGCGGGTTCAGATACAGAAAACACCCCCGCCACCGACGGCAAAAACGAAACCAAGCCCGCAACCACCGACAAAGCCAAGACGGATGAAAAATCCTCGAACACCGGCCTTATCATCGGTATCGTCGCCGCAGCGGTCGTTGTCGCGGCCGTCGTTGCGATAATCATAGCCAAGGCAAAGAAGAAAAAATAAAGATGAAATGCTTTCATCCTGACGGTGTGTATGTATGGGACACATGGTACTGCGCGTGGGATGACGAGGTACACTGCACTTTTTTACAGCACTCAAGGCCTGAGCGCCCCGATCTTTCGGATGAAATAAACGGCACTCTCGGGCACGCGGTGTCAAGGGATCTTCTGCACTGGGAAAACAGGCCCGCGGTTCTTCGCAAAGGTCCGAAAGGGTCGCACGACGAAGGCGACCTGTGGACCGGATGCACTGTGCGCTGTGACGGAAAAACGTACCTTTACTATACGGGTAACAGGTTCATTGAAGGCGGAATGAGCGAAACGGTGTGTCTTGCCGTATCTGACGACGGGCAGAATTACGCCAAGCATCCTATCCCGCTTTTCGGGCCTGACGGCAGATTTTATGTAAACGAAAAAAATGTTCCCGCCGTAAACAGACACGGCGGAAGGCTTATCGACTGCCGCGACATGTGCGTGGTCAGAGACCCGTACGGGGAGGGCTGGTGGGGCTACTTCGCCGTGCGAACCCCGACCGAAAACGCCTCGCGTTCTTCGGTGATTGGCCTCGCCTATTCGCACGACTTGATAAACTGGGAACAGAAACCGCCTTGCTTTGCCCCCGAAAGATACGCGACAATAGAAGTGCCGGAGGTTTTCTTCCTTGACGGGAAATGGTATATGCTGTGTCTGACCGGAAACCTTTACGGACAGCGCAGCAACACAGGCCAGCCCGACTGGGTCGTTTCGACCATTCAGGCGGTGGCCGACAGACCGGAGGGTCCGTTCCGCGAAATACACGGGGCGGAGGTGCTCGGCTCGTACAGATGGGAGGGCTTTTCAGCCAAAACCGTCGAATATCACGGACACAGGTACATGTTCTACACTCAGGGCGAAATGTGCGACGGGTGCGGTCACGGTTCGATCTCCCTTCCTTCGGAACTTAAGGTTATCGACGGACGGCTTGTTCCCTGCTGGTGCGCTCCTCTCGAGGGGATCATCGGGAAAGAGATCGTCGGAGAAAAGACACCGTTTGAAAACTTCAACAAGGGCTGTTTCGGGACCGTCGGCAGCTGGTCGCGAGACGATTCGGGAATTATTTCCGGGAACGTCGGATGCGACTGGTCGCAGTTCCTGTGGGACGAACCGCTTGATGACTGCTTTTTCAGCGCTGACGTAAAGGTCGGAACCGCGTCGTCTGCCGGAATTGTCATCCGCGCCTCGGGTGAAAACGCGCGGGGAGGGGCGTACATAACGCTGCTTGACCCGGAAAGGCAGGAAATACTGCTCTACTCGACCGTGGAGCGCGACTTTAAGCTGATAGCACGCAAAAAAACGAGCGTCGACCGGAACAGATTTTACAGCATTAAACTGCTGACATGCGGGAAAGTCATCTGCGTTTATCTCGACGAAGCGCTTACGCTTCAGCTGTATGACAACGCCGTTTCGCGCGGCAGATGCGGTCTGTTTGCCGAAAACGGCACCGCAAAATTCAAAAACGTTATTATATGTCGTACCAACGACTGAAAAAAGAAAGAGGTATTCTCATGAAAAAAATCTTATCAATCGTTATCGCCGCAGTTCTTGCATTCACAATGACGGCAATACTGGCAGGCGCCGAGGAAGAACTTCCCACCTACGTGCTTAACAAGGCCGCAACCGAAGCCGGAAACCTTTCCGAAGGTTTTTCGTTCGTCGTCATAGACAAGGCGAGCGGAGAAGTCAAGGCAATGGAGTACAAGGGCAGCACAGAATTCAACCCCGACCGCAACGTATGGTGCTACGTAAACGCTGACGGAAGCATCTGGGACTACGCATACTGCTTCATCCATCAGAGCCAGGGCGGATGCACCATGCATCCCGCCAACAACGGCGACCCCGCCGTCTGCTTCACGGCTCCAAAGAGCGGAACGATCGAAATCAATTACGTCAGCTTCGGCGGGCAGACGACCCGTCTTGAATTCTACAAGAACGCATATTCCGCAGACGCCAAATTTGATGAGCACGTTACAGCCGATCCCGCAAACGGAACCGACTTCAAGGCTACCGTCGACGTGAAGAAGGGGGACAAAATCTATGTGGCTCTCGACTGCATGGACAACAATGCGAGTGACGAAACCAACGCCTGGGTCAACAGCGTCGTTTACACATCCGTAAGCCCCGAAACGTCCGACGCGATCGTATCGGTTGCGGTAGTTGCAGCCGCGGTAGCAGCAGCAGGACTTGCGATTGCTCTCGTACCGAAGAAGGAGCACTGACAGAATACCGCAGAGCGGCGTTGTCGCCGCTCTGCGTTTTAGAAAGAATATGCTGAACAACAAAAAAAGGGTTATCGCACTTATTCTAGCGATTCTTACGGCGTTTGCCGTCTTTGCAGGATGCGCAAAAAACAACAATAACAATACGGTTCAGACGTCCGGAAGCGCGGCCGAAGACGATGACTACCGCACTCTCGTGCCTCAGGGATACAACGCGGGCGGATTTGAATTTGTGATACTGAACGCCGGCGATTTCGAGATCAAAGGCTGTCTCAACGACATAGTAATAACCGATTATGACAGCACATCCAACGACTACGTTTCGGAGGCGATGTACAACCGCAATGCGACGATCGAGAACAAGCTGAACTGCGCGATTTCTGAAATAAACGACTCATCCGGCGTGCTGGTTTCCAAAATTGACGACAGCCGCCAGGCAGGTACCGACGACTATTCTCTCTGCAACATAATAGGAAACAACATATACGGCGCGGCCAACAACGGTCTGCTGTACAACCTCAATTCTCTTCCATATGTTGATCTGACCCGCGACTGGTGGACACAGGGAGCGATCGAAGCTTATACTCTGAACCATCTTCTGTTTTACTGCTCATCCGACCTTACGATATGCGACGACGAGGCGACCTGCATAGTCATGTACAACCGCACGGTTGCCAAGGACTACAAGCTTGAATCTCCCGAAGAGATGTACGAACTTGTGACAAAGGGAGGCTGGACGTGGGAAAAATTCTTCGCCTCGGCCAAAAAAGTCTCCGCAGGAGGCGATAACGGCGACGGAGTGCTCAGTGACGGGGATATGTTCGGATGCATCGTCTGCGACTGGTCGTATATAGGTATGATGGTCGGAGCCGGCTGTCATTTCTCCGAGAAGGAAGACAACGACGATGACAGGCTGCGCGTGGCTTTCGGGGACGAGAAATTCGTCAACGTCCTTGACAGGCTCGTCGATTACACCAAAAACAAGAGAGCATTTCTTGCCACGCTTTACGACGGCAAGTTCACACACGATCATTTCGGCTCGAACGAAGCGCTCATGATAATGCAGGTCGTGGCTCACATCCGCAACGCCAGAGCCACCGAGGACGATTTCGGCGTGCTCCCGATGCCGAAGTACGACGAGAAGCAGGACAACTACTACTCATACACAAACCGGACCTGCTATCTGGGAGTCCCGGTGACGATCGGAGACCCCGACAAGGTCGGAGCGATACTCGAGGAACTTACGGCGCTGTCGAGCAAAATAGTGATTCCCGCATACCTCGACAGATCGATAGGCGACAAGTTCATGCGCGATCCCGGTTCCAAAAGAATGATCCCGTACATATTCGGTCATACCGTTTACGACACCCTTGTAACGACGGTGGGATGGGACACGGTCTTCGGCTCGTTCTCATCGATGCTGAAATCAAGGCAGAACATGGTCGTTGTCGTTGAAAGAAAATACGGCGCGTACATCAACAATCTGCTGAACGAATCGTGGGAGGCATACAGCAAACTGGGAGCCGATTACGCCTGAACATTCATTATTTCAAGGTGCCCTGCGTAAAAAGCGCGGGGCACCGCTTTATTCGGAGGGAAAATGAATATACCGGAAAAACTGAAAAAAGCGAAATATACCAGCACGCCGCTCGAAGGAATACCGCAAAACGACGGTTTTCAAAGACTCGACCCGTCGAACGTGCTTTTTTACGAGGGAAAATACTACGCATACTGGACCCGTGCGAAAGCGAAAACCAATTTATATTCCGGATCTGTTTTCTGCGGAGAATCAAAAAACGGAATCGTCTGGAATGAAATAGGCGAAGTGCTGTCGCGCTCAAAAGGAGACGGGTGGGACAATTTCGGTGTTATTACACCGTATGTCGTACCTGAAAGAAACGGATTTTACCTTTTTTACACCTCGTCGCACAAGTCGGAAGGCGAAAACTGGGAAGTCAGAGGAAAAAAAAACAAACGTAATATTGGAGTGGCTTTTTCCGAAAAGCCATATCTGCCTTTTACCAGAATAAGCGACCGCCCCGTGCTGTCACCGTCGGAAAGCGGATGGGACTCGTATCTTGTCGACGACACGCACGTTATGAAGATTGGAGGAAAATATTGCCTTTACTACAAGGGAGGAGACGTTAACGTCACACCGTTCACCACGCGATGGGGACTTGCCGTCTCTGACACCGTATGCGGCCCATACAAAAAATATGCGGAAAATCCCGTGACCGACAGCGGACATACCGTGTGCATAATCAGATACGGCAGGAGTTTCCTTGCGCTGTTCGACAACGCGGGCCCGTGCAGACATTCGCTCGGTTGCAGCGAAAACGGAATAGATTTTGAATATGTAAAAAGCTTACGTCACGTCGACACCGGTTGCGGAGCCTTCGATCCTGCGGCTTTTGACGGCACATCGTGCGAACCTGACCTTATATGGGGTCTGACAGCCGAGGCCGAATGCGAGGTTCCGTATCTGAAACGGTTTGAACTGCGCATCTGAAAAAACCTGGCACATAAATAAAATAGCTAAAATATCATGTTTCATTTCTTACGAAACACGCACTTGACAAACCGAATGCTTTCTGATATAATATTTGACAATGCAGATGAAATTTAGCCTTAAACAAAACAGAAACGAGGGAGTAAAATGATAGAACTGGAATACAGCAACGGAAGCGAAATGATGTGGGAGGCGATTGTTGATTTTTATAACTGCAAAGCGTCGTTATACGGAAACAGAATTCACGAATATGACGACGATGAATTATTCAGGATTTATCAGTATGTGTCAGACAGAA
>JAFZTO010000038.1 GCA_017618795.1 Clostridia bacterium
GACGAACATTATCGCCCTGAACCACATTCCGTCAACGATCGTTATTCCCGCCAGCATAGAGCAGAGGCCGACCGTAAGCGGGTTGAAGAGCGCGCAGGTGAAGCCGACGCCGGTTGAAATAAGCACCAGCGCCAGAGCGGTCTTGTTGTCCCACTTCATGGCCCGCGTGAAGCTCAGAAAAATCGGGAAAAGTATCAAAAGCTCGTCGAAAATCCCGAAAAACGAACACAGCAGCATCATTACCACCGTTATTACCGCCACCGTCAGGAAGCGCCTCTTGCTGAACTTCGCTATCAAGATCTTTACGAAGGCAGGAAGACCGCCGCACTCTTCAAGCACCTTGAAGCACCCGCCCAGCAGGAGCAGCAGGGCGATGATCTGGTAGAGCGTGAATTTCGAGGAGTCGAACAGAAGCGTCTCAAACGGCGCGGTCAGCCACCTGTAGAAGGGAATTCTTGTGGTGCTTTCGATGTACTGGAACGTATTCGGGTCGACTGCGGTCTTTCCGGCGGCGTCGACATATGTCGAATACCTTCCGGCAGGCAGAACGTAGGTGAGGATTCCCACGGCGATAAGGATCGCATATAGAAGGATCACGGCCTTGAGGATGCCCTTCATGTCGATCTTCATTTCGCCTTTTTTCTCTGCCGGCGTGTTGTCTTTGACTGTCTCAGTCATTTCAAACCTCCGTTTTTATAAATATCGTCGTAAAGATGTTTTCGTGTTTCGTCGGTTTCGTTGTGAAGAAGTTCCGTTGCGATCAGAAATTTGACGGCTTTTCTGCGGTCGTCGTCTTCGATGATGAATTCGTGGTAGCAGTTGTTGAAGTAGAACTCGTTGCCGCGGCCGCCGATGAACGGGGCTGAGGGAATCTTCGAAATCGGGAAGAAGAGTTCGACGCCGGTGGTTGGCGGGTTTGTTTGCGGTTCTTCCCAGGGCGGCAACGCTTCCTCGCGGTCGTCTCCTTTATAACTAATGCCCTCGCACGTCAGGGTGAGAATTCCTCTGCCGAGATTTTTCTTCATCGAAGAGCCTTTACCGGACATGTCGAAGGTATTGTGGGCGGCCTTGTAGGAGATACTGAACGCCGGATCTCTTATCTCCTCGCGGATGCGGTCGACCTGCCAGTCGTACCACTCGTCGATTCTGGTAAAGGGAGCAGATTCGTTCGGGAACGTTAAAGAGTAGCGGTCGTCAACCAGCGCCTTAAAGTCGCACTCGCAGGTTAATGAATTCTTGTCTGACCGCATAGTAAATTCCCGAAGGCACTTCGGACAAACGATCAGAAGATTTTCCAGGTTGTTCGCGTTCCCGCGTTTGTTTTTGTACTCAAAACCCGAGGTTTCGTTTTCGACAAAATCGTTGTATCGCATCTTTTCCGCCATCAAGTTTTCAAGCTCGTGTTCGGAAATGACCTTCAACGCCTCGGCGGTCAGCAGGTGTTCGTAAATATATTCCATCCTGCCTTTTCTCGGTTTCGGGTCGTAGCGCGGGTAGGAGAGGTACGCGCCCTTGCTTTTGACAAGCACTACGTCAAGGCCGAGCTTTTTGACGAGCTTCGCGGTCTGGGGCTGAAGGGGCTGGCTGTGACCGTTCATGGACTGGATGCCTTCCGGGAAAAGAAGAATTGACGCGCCTTCTTTTACGAGGCGGATAATGTTCTTGACCGCCGCAGGGTAGGGCTCGTAAAGGGGCTTGGGAATGACGCCCGCACGCATCATCAGTTTAAGAACACCGTTCTCTAGCATCGAGTGGAACCCGGTGACGATATTCGGATTCGCCCACTTGTAGCCGTGAATTACGTGAATGTAATCGTCATGCGAGGCGTGGCAGGCGAGAATGAGGACCTGCTTGCCTTTCATTTTATTTTTGTTGAAAAGGTATGTGTACTTTGCCGGTTTCGACGCCTCAAGGCCTGCGAAAAGCGCCCGGCAGAACACGGAAATACCTTTTCCGGGAATCTCGGGCTTGTAATCTTTCAATATCTGCTGCGGTGTCTTGCGGCTCATGGCTTCTCTCCGGTATTTTTGATGATTTTAGCATATTTTGAGGAAAAATCAATCGGTTTCGGCTTTAATGAACGAAGTTGACACGTGAAAGCGATTAATCGTATAATGTAATCACCTTCTCGCGGAGACTGTAAACTATGATTTTTCTTTTAAAAGGGATACTGATTTCTCTGATTTTCGGAATACCTGTGGGCGCCGTCGGCACGCTCTCGATCAAACGTACGATCGAGAACGGCTTTTGGTCCGGTTTTGTCACGGGGCTGGGCTGCGTTCTTGCCGACGTCATTTACGCTTCGCTCTGCATTTTCGGAGTCGAAGCGGCTACTTCTTTTATTCAGAAGCACAGCGTCCCGATCAGAATCATCGGCTGCGCAATCGTTATCGCGTACGGAATTTACATGATTGCCGTGAGAAGCAGGAAAACCGCGCTGAGCGAGAACATAAGTACTGAAAATATAGAAAAGAAGCTCTCCGGCGGTGGCGCGGAGAGCCCGAAAAGCTTTGTTTACTATTTCAAGACATTTCTGTCGGCGTTCGTTGTCGCTATCCTCAACCCGGTTCTGATCGCTTCGTTTTTCATCGCGTTCTCGATTTTCGGAATCGACGGCAGCGGAACATTCACGGACAATCTGCTTTGCGTCGCCGGAATCGTCGTTGGTGCGCTTATCTGGTGGGTCACGATTTGCCTCTTGGTTTCTAAACTCAGGACCAGATTGTCGGAGAGAACGTCAAGAATCGTCTTTATCGCGCTTGGAATCATAATGATCCTTATCGGCGCGGGAATGATCTTCTCGATCCTGTTCTGACAGTCATTCACTTTTTGCAGCGAGCTTCACGCACTCGTACGCTCCGTTGTACCTTCCGCACTTCTTCAGGTAGTCGATCTTGTCGCACATGTGAACAATAATCTCTCTGTCATCTATCAGTCTGTCGAACTCGGCGTTAATCAGCTTCGGCTTCGGGTACTCGTTGGTGGAGTCGCCGAATTCGCGGCCGTGAATCGCGCCGTAAACTTCATGACCGCCGATGTGGCGCATGAAAAGCTTCGGGATGGGGTAGTAGACAAGTTCGCTGGGCTTCGTGACAAGAAGGTCGCAGACAGGCATCAGAATGTTCGTGGAATAGACAGCTTCGAATATGTCACTGCTGCAAATTAGGTAAACC
>JAFZTO010000039.1 GCA_017618795.1 Clostridia bacterium
CGACGTACAATCTGACCGACAGCGTGGCGAAGGGCGCGTACGTCCACCAGCTGACCGCCGTATATCCGTGGTGGAAGGCGACCTACGAGAGCGGAGGCGTGCCCGGCATCCTCTGGCAGGACTTCCAGTGCAACGGGTTCGCCACCGAGACGCAGATAAAGGAAATGAAGTTCTTCAAGGCCAAGATAGACGAAATGCTCTCCGACCCCGAGGTGAAGGCGCTGACAAGGACCGACCTGAGAAACGCAAAAGAGGATTCCCTCGCAAAGCAGACCTTCGACCCGGATTTCATCGCCGGGATGATCGAATCGGTCATGGCGCAGAGAAACGCGGAATAATATGGTAACGTTAAAGGATATAGCGAACAAAGCCGGAATAACCCCCGCCTCCGCGTCGCTGGCTCTCAACGGCAAGCGCGGAGTCAGCGAGGAGACGCGCGAGCGGGTCAGGCGCATAGCGGACGAGATGGAATACGTGCCAAACGCCAACGCCCAGAACCTGGCAAGGCGTTCCACGAGATGCGTCGGCCTCATTCTGCCCGACCTTTCCAACCCGTTTTTCGCATGCTTCGCCGAGTTTGTCAACCGTCATCTCGAAAACATCGGCTACAGCCTCATGGTCTCCATGTCCGGCCAGATCATAGCGAACGAAAAAAGGGCGGTAAAGGAGCTGATAGGCTAACGGGTCGACGGGATAATCATCGTTCCCGTCACAGACGAAATAGGCAAAATACCGTATACGGAAATGCTTGAAAATTCGGGGACGCCGTTCATTTTCGCCACCGCCTACTACCCGAAATATATGAAGGGCTACGTTATGACCGACCTGTCGGACGGCGAGCGGCTTGCCATCGAATATCTGATCGACTCGGGGCACAGAAGAATAATGTTCCTCGGCACGAACGAGAACTCGCCTTCAAACTTCACGAGGATCTCGGGAGCAAAGCTTGCCTGCGCCAACAGGAACCTCAACAGCAAGGACGTGCTCGACGTCAGGCGTCTTCCCCTCCCGACTTTCGACGTCGCCTACGAATACGTAAAGGATCTGAGCGACTCCGACATGGATTTCACCGCCGTCGCCGCCATAAACGACATGACCGCCATGGGCGCGATGAAGGCGCTCACGGAGCGGGGGCTGAAGATACCCGACGACATTTCCATCATCGGATACGACAACCTGCTTTTCTCGGAACTGTCGACCGTTTCGCTGTCCACCGTTTCACAGAACACGCACGAGATCGCGCGCATCTGCGTGGAAAAAATAATGGAACACAAGACGGACGAAAGAATAATAATAAAACCGAAATTAATAATCCGGTCGTCCACCGGAGAAAGAAGAGGAAATACAAAATGAAAAAAACGATTGCTCTTGCGCTTGCGGTCGTACTGACGGCGCTCGCAGTCTTTGCCGGCTGCACGTCGGGAAACGGCCCAGGCAGCGGAACCCGCGGGACTTTCGAACAGGACACTGACGAGACACGCCTTTACCCCGATCTTCCCGACGTCACTTTCAGCGGAGCAGACGTCAAATTCGCCGAGTTCGAGATCGCCGGCTGGGGTCTTATCTTCGACCTGACCGCGGAAGCGGAGGACGACAACCGCGTTTCAAAGGCGATATACAACCGCAATCAGAAGATCATGGCGCAGTATGACTTCAATCTCACGACCGACCTTCTCGAGCTCGACAAGATAAGAGCGGTATACGAAGAGACCGCCATGACGGGAGACTCCGAATACGACGTCTTCTTCGTCCGCGGTCACGAAATGCGGTTCATCCTCCCGGCGGGGCTCTGCCTCGATCTGTTTCAGCTTCCGGAATGCGACTTCACCAAACCCTGGTGGGACGCAAACTCGGTCGAACAGTTCTCGGTCGGAGGAAAGCTCTATCTGGCCGAGTCAGACATAACGCTCCGCGACAAGAACGGCACCGCCTGCCTGTTCTTCAACAAACAGGTGCAGGAGGACAGACAGATAGGAGACATATACTCCCTTGTCCAGACCAACGAGTGGACGTGGGACAAAATGATCCAGCTCGCAAAGAAAGCCACCTTTGAAAACGGCGACAGCGTATGGGACGAGTACGACAACTACGGTCTCATCGCCGACGACGACCTGACGTACATGATGCTTCACGCAGGAGGCGGCAGATACGCAACAAAGGACGAAAACGACCTCCCGGTTCCCGGTTTTACGGACAAACACACTCTTGAAGTCGCCCAGAGCGTCATCGACCTCATCTTCAACGAGGAATATTTCTTCCATCTCCAGAGAAGAAAGAACAACGGGGTAGGCGAGGACGGCGTCGCACACGACATGTTCACAAGCGATCAGGCGCTGTTCTACATCGACGCTTTGTTCAGGGGACAGGGCTTCAACGACATGAACTCGGACTTCGGCATCATGCCGATTCCGAAATACGACGAAACGCAGAAAGAGTACGGCCATTCGGTGTCCATACACTTCTCCAACACCCTTTCGGTGCCCAAGACAAATCTGGAGCTTGAAAGGACATCCGTTATTCTTGAGGCGCTGGCCGCGGAATCGAAATACACTGTAATACCTGAATTTTACGACGTCTATGTAAAGACCAGAAACACCCGCGACGAGGAGGCCAAGGCCATGCTCGACCTGATCTTCTCCACCCGCGTCTACGATCTAGGCGAATTCTTCCAGTTCGGCGCCTTCAACTCGATATTCCTGCGAATCAGGACCAACAGAGCCGGAAGAAACATCGCCACCGTATACCAAAGATTCGAATCAAAAGTCAATCAGGCAATCGATAAGTTCATTAACGAAGTAGTGGACAGACAATGATCAGAATAGTGTCCCCCGCGCCGTACCGCGTGTTTCAGAGAGACTGCCCGGTTAAGATAACGTTCGTCTCGGACAGGGACTCGCCCGACTGCTCGGTCACCGTTCTCGACAGGGAATCACGGACGGTCTTCGAAATAGATAAAGCCGCGACCTTCAGGGACGGACTTTATTACCGCACGGACGTTATGCTTCCCGCCGGAGGATGGTACACTTTAAAGGTCGGAACGGATCACGGCTCGGACGTCTCGGACGTTTTCGGAGTGGGCGAGGTATTCGTCATAGCGGGACAGTCCCACGCAACAAACTCAAACAGCAGACAGTTCCGGGTAAACGATCCGGATGGAAGGATAACCGTTTACGAGCCGGCATACGGCACGTGGCGGGTCGCCCACGACCGTCAGCCGTGCTTCGACAGCAGCGAGTACAACGCCAGGTTCGGGACCTTCTGGCCGGTCGCGTTCGACGATTTTCTCGAAAAGACCGGTCTGCCGGTAGGCATGACCAACGCGGCGTTCGGCGCGACCGCGCTGTTTCAGTGGATGCCGGGGAACGAAATGGATCTGTTCGGGAAGCTCGTGACCTGCTGCAGAGCGGTCGAAAACTTCCGCGCCGTCCTCTGGCAGCAGGGAGAGTCCGACGTAATGTGGCGCACGCAGACTGACGATTACGTAAAAGGCGTCATTAAACTTAAAACGTCGCTTGACGCGGCGCTCGGTAAAAACACCGAATGGCTGGTCGCAAAATCGACTATTCACCCGTCGGCATACGACGATCCGGAGCACGAAAAGCTCATACAGGACGCAGTTGACGTCCTGTGGAATCAGGACGGATTCTATGAAG
>JAFZTO010000040.1 GCA_017618795.1 Clostridia bacterium
GAAACCGGTCAGCTGATATGCGAAAAATACGGCGGATATGTGTTTATCGGGGAGATCCTGACTACCGCGAGACTCAAAACGGAGATGTTCGAGCCGCGGCCGTGCCTGAAATGCGGTCTTTGCCGCGAAAAATGCCCCGATGAGCGCTGCTTTTCGTATCTCAACCAGCAGAAGGGCGAGCTTGACGATAAAACGAAGGGCTTGATACGCGAAACGGGCTGCGC
The DNA here is from genome assembly GCA_017618795.1 of Clostridia bacterium. Lineage (GTDB taxonomy): Bacteria > Bacillota > Clostridia > Oscillospirales > CAG-272 > Colimorpha_A. Next base: position 225 of record JAFZTO010000040.1, read on the forward strand.
ATGGGGGTGCGACATCTGCCTCGATTGTTGCCCGATGAACGCGAAAGCGGCGGAGACGCCGATAGAGTTTTTCCTCCGTGACCGCATACCGGTTGTTACGGTGGAAATGATCGAAAATATGACGGACGGGGAATTTTCCGAACGCGCCTACGCATGGAAGGGCAGAAAAACCATACTGCGAAATCTGCGCGTGCTGGAAAACGCAGGCAATCCGCACTTAATATTATAACATAAAAAACCGTTTTTGTCAACATTTTTCCGAACAACGCCAGCGTCGCCCGGCAGAACGTCTGAATATTAAAAAGCCGGCCGGAGCGCCGCCCGTTTTTACATAAAATTCCCGGTTTCTCTTTTAAACTATGAACAGGAGGGAAATATCGCTGATGAAAAAAAAGAAAAAGATCGGAAGGCCCGCGCCGTGGCTTTACTGGCCTGCCGTGTTTATTATGCGGCTGATCTACGGAATAAAATACCGCCTTAAGATCGACAGGAGCGGGATAAAAGGCATGAAGGGCCCCGCCCTTGTACTGTGCCCGCACGTGTCGGGAAAGGACCACGTCTTAACGGCGCTGGCTTTGGCACCGAGGCGTCCGACGTACGTGCTCAGCTATCATTTCTGGGCCGTGAAACCTCTGCGGCCGCTGCTCAAGCTTATGCGCGTCATTACCAAACGCATGTACTGCGCGGACGGGGCGGCAGTGCTTAACATTATGCGCGCGGCGAAGGAGGGCAACGTGACGGTGCTGTTCCCGGAGGGACGGCTCACTTGGTACGGACGTTCCCTTAATCTGACCGAGGGCACCGCGGAGCTCGTTAAAAAGCTGAGGATCCCCGTTTTCACGATCGTGTCGGAGGGCGCCGGAAAGTGCTTCCCGAAATGGGCGAAATATCCGCGCAGAGGGAAAATATGCATCCGTACAGACCGTATTTTCGACGCTGAGCAGGTAAAGGCACTGTCGGTGCAGGAAATAAAGGACATTCTCGCGGAGCGGATGCGTCACGACGGCGAAAATGACATGCCAGGGGAAAAGTACAGGGCAAAGGATCTGACGGCCGGACTTGACGGAATAATCTGGAAGTGTCCGCTGTGCGGCGCCGAAAAGAGCCTGAAAACAGAAAACGGACGCATAAGATGCGCGTGCGGACTTGATGCCGCGCTCGACGAATACGGCGTTCTGCACGGCGCGGGAGAGCTGAAGACCGTGTCCGACTGGTATCTGTTCTGCGAAAACAGCGTCGACACGACCGTGCCGCTTGAGAGAGAGGTAACGGTGTCGGCAACCGACGAAAAGGGATATATGCAGGGGAATGTCGGACGGGGAATCCTTACCGCAGACAGAGAGAAAACCTCGTTCAGCGGCAGTTTGAACGGTGAGAAGGTATGTTTTTCCGTTCCTGCCTCCGCCTCGCCCGCCTTCCCGGTTTCGGTTGCCGATCACATCGATCTTTACCATGAAAACAGACTGTACTACTTCTCGCCTGTTCCCGATCCGCGCGATTCCATTCTTTTCGTCGCGTACAGGGAAAAGTTGATGAAGGAAGAGAAGAATAGTTCCGCAACGGAGGAAAAATGAACTACCCATGGAAATCGAAGGCGCTGATGCTTCATGCGCCGAGGCCGGAAAACACGGATAAATTCTGCGATTTTATCAGAAACAGAATTGCAGAAGACGGGATAGACACGCTGTTTGTCCTTACGCGCTACCACTACGAATTTGATTCGCATCCCGAATGCAGAGGGGATTATCCGCTCTCGAGGGAGAACGCGCGGCAGATAGCGGACGTCTGCCGCGGGGCGGGGATACGGCTTGTGCCGAAAATCAACATGCTTGGCCATCAGACCGATGAAAGAGACGACGAATGCTGGGGACTTTTCGGAGGACATCCCGATATCGACGAGACGCCGGGCGAGAAGACCGAGTATTATCACTCGCTCTGTCCCTGCCATCCGGATTCTCTGCCTGTAATGCTCGATCTGGCTGACGAGCTGATAGACGCCTTTAAGGCGGATTCGATACACATTGGCTGCGACGAGGTGTTCGAGATAGGAAAGTGCCCGAGGTGCAGAGGAAAGAAAAACTCCGACATTTTCGCAGGTTGGGTGAACGCTCTGACCGCCCATTTTAAAGCGAACGGCAAGACGGTGTATATGTGGGGCGACAGGCTGCTCAACTCCTTCGACTACAACTACGGACCGTGGGACGCGAGCAGAAACGATACGTGGGATGCCATAGATAAAATAGACAAAGATATTATCATCTGCGACTGGCACTATCACAACTGGCCGCACTTCCGTTCGGTGGAAAGATTCGCCGAAAAGGGCTTCAGGATGTACCTTTCGGTGTTCAATTCGCCGGAAAACGCCGATCTGTTCCTTGAGTACGCGCTTGAGCACGGAGAAGACAACATTCTAGGCGTGCTTGAGACCACCTGGCTGCCCTCGGAAAACTTCATGGCCGCCGCGGAGGGCAAAAAGCTCGAGCCCGACGGGACATGGTGGACGGAGGGCGTCGGAGAAGTTTACAGGACTTACAGACACGTGTTCGGACTGGAGTGAAAATGCAGGGCCTGACTAATTTTTTCGTTTACTTTTTCGGCAGGGGCGAGAACGTGGAGTTCAGAAATTTCACTCTCGCGCATTTTCTGCCGATCGTAATTATGATCGCGGCCATAATAACTATCTACGTTTTCAGAAACAAGCTCAGAGCGTACCGGAACGAGAAGAATCTCCGGCTGGCGCTGGCGCTGGTCATGATAATCACCGAGATGTCGTATTTCTGGAGGCTTGTCGGCGTGCCGTCGCTGGGCGCGAACCCGCAGGACCATCTGCCCATAACCCTGTGCGGCTGGGGAGTGATATTCGCAAGCTATATGCTCGTCACCGGGAATCAGACGCTTTTCGACATTCCGTATTTCTGGCTTTTCTCCGGGACGGTATTTGCGCTGATTACACCTACCGTGATAACCTACACGGGCCCGACGAGATTCAGATACTACCAGTTCTGGCTGGAGCACACGACGGGATACATAGCCGTGTTTTACATGATATTCGTTCACGGGATGAGACCGAGGATCAGATCTGCGGTAAAGGCATACGCCGCGACTGTCATAATGGCCGTTATCGCCTTTTTTGCCAATGCTATGATAGGCGGAGATGCCAATTATCTATATATGGCAAGACCCGAGGAGACCAGATCCATACTTGATTTTCTCCCGTCAAACTACGCCGTCAGGGTGCTGTTCATGGCGGCGGTCGTGACGGTCCTGTTCTTCCTCGCCTATCTGCCATGGATGATAAAGGATATAAAAGAAAAAAAGAAATTCACGCCCGCGGCATAAGCGGGAAATAAACTTCAGAACGTATAAAACGCATGACTACCATCATAACCGGCGTGGCCGGCAGCGGCAAGAGCACCGAAATAACGAAAAGAATAATAAATGACCTGCGGCAGGGCTCGGAGGTCGTGTTGCTGGTTCCGGAGCAGCGGGCGGTGAGGACAGAACGCGCCCTTGCGCTTGAATGCCAGGAGGCGCGCGTTCCGCAGACCGGACTGGAGGTGCTGAATTTTCAGCGGCTGTGCAACAGCTATTTCCGGCGCTACGGCGGAATATGCGGCAAAAAAGCCGACGAGCGGCTCAAGGCTCTTGTGATGTGGAAGGCTTACGTAAGCGCGTTTCCGCATCTGAAAAAATACCGCGACATGCTGGGATCGCTGCGCAGGTTCGTGCCGGTGCTGCTCCGCCAGGCGGAGGAGTTCAAACGCTACGGCATAACGGCTGCCATGCTTGACAGAGCGTCGGGAGAATTTGACGGGGAAAGCGATCCTCTCGGCGCCAAGCTGCGCGAGAGCGGAGTGATATTCGCAGAATACGTGCGACTTCTCGATATGCTTGGAGAAGACGCGCTTGACGACATCGGCAGGGTCGCGGAGGGGCTTCCGGAGCACCCGTTCTTCAAAGGGAAAAAGGTATACTGCGACGGTTTCAGCGGCTTTACGCCCGGGGAGGCGAGGATCGTAAGGGAGGCCGTGCGGCAGGCGGAGGACTTTACGATTGCCCTTACGCTGCCTGAAAACGAAAGGGTAAGCCCGCTCGGCGTTACGGAACGGGCGCACTTCACAAAGACCGCCGGCACGCTGAGAACAATTCTTGAGGCGGACAAAAAGGCGGAGCGGATTGCGCTCGGCCAATGCCATCGCCCGGCGGAGATAGGCGCGATCTCAGAGACCTTCGGCGGGGAGGCGGCCCCGTTCGGCGACGAACGGGAGAACGTCCGGTTTGCGGCGCTCTCCGACCCCTACGAGTGCGCGGAGTTCATCGCCTGCGACATTATCGCAAAAACACGTGAAAAAGGTGCTAAATACGCTGATTTTGCCGTCGTCTACGGCTCTGAGGGCATATGGCCGACCATTCTTGAGGCAGTGCTTGAAAAACACGGCATTCCGGCGCATTCGCAGAGAAAAACACCGCTGAGGGAAACGCCGCTTTTCAGGCTCATAATGTCCGCGATCGAGATAAAAAGGCAGAACTGGGAGCCTGTAGATGTCTTGAGTCTGCTGAAATCCGGCCTGACGCCTTTTAGCGAGAAGGAGATCGGGACGTTTGGCGGTTATCTGCAGACCTGGGGACTGCGCGGGGAAAGAGCCTGGAAAAACAAATGGGAGATGAACCCGCAGGGCTATTCGGGCAGCACTGAAGACAGGGAACGGCTCGCTGATACGCTCGGGACGGTAAACAGGATAAAAGATCTGCTGTACGGGACGCTGAGCGCGTTTTACGAGTCGCTCGGCGCTACGGCAAAGGAGACGGCCACAGCCCTTTACAAGGCTCTCTGCGAACTTGGCGTAAAAGAAAAGTCCGGAGAGGGCGAAAACGCCCGCAACTGGAACGCCATGTGCGATGTCCTCGATATTATAGTGCAGGCTTTCGGCGATGCGGGATACGGAGCACTTTTCGGCAACGGGCAACACGTGAAGGAAGGACTATTCTTCGAGTTACTGGAGACTGCGGTGGATATGACGGGAACAGGGAGCATACCGGCCGGAGCGGACGAGGTAATGACGGGAAGAGCCGGAGGCCCGGAGACCGGAAATACTCCGTACATCTATCTTTACGGCTGCAACGAAGGGATTTTCCCGCCCGAAAGTGCCGGTACGGGATTGTTTTCCGATGCCGACAAGGAGGCACTTGAGGAATACGGCATAGTGTTGTCGCCGAGGGCCGAGTATGCGATATTCGACAGGAGGCTGGACTTTTACGTTTCGGCCTGCGGAGCCGGAAAGGAGCTTACTCTCGTGAGGGCCCTGCGCTCAGAAAAAGGCGAAAAGCTCAGCCCGAGTCCGGAGTACGGGGAGATACGCAGGCTTTTCCCGAAAAACAGTGAAATAACCTCCGGAGCTCTTGAGAGAGAGCTGTATCTTTTACAGGACCTTCATTCCGCGCGCGAGGCGAACGGAATACTGCACGGAACGCAGGCAGGCCGGACCGTGGAGACGGCACTGGACGAAAAATTTGTCCCCGGCTCGTTTTCAGGCACCCCGGCTGAAGCTCTCACGCCCGGATTTATGAAGGAGCTGAACCGTGGAGGGCTGCGGCTTTCGAACTCATCGATAACGCGCTTTACTGACTGCGGCTTCTCCTACGCCTGCAGATATGCGCTGAAAATAACGGCGCAGCGCGGCGGGGAACTGAACCCGGCGGACGCTGGTACGTTTGTGCACTTTGTGCTTGAAAAGTTCTTCCGCCGGCTTGGCGATGAGGGGAAATATCCCCGCATTCCGCTGATGACCGCCGGACAGACCGAGGAATACGTGAGGGAGTTTGCCGGAGATTACTACCGCGCCGTTCTGGGCGAAAACGGGCTTGAATCGCTCGGGCCGAAAACGGAAGCCCGCTTCGAGCGGCTTATCAGATCCACCTTGCGGCTGGTCATGGAGATGGTAAACGACATAGCGACGGGAGACTATATCCCTTCATTCTTTGAGTTGCCTGTAGCGGACAAGCCGGGGGCCCTGAAGCCCCGTCGGATCGTCCTGAACGACGGCACGGTCGTAACGGTTACGGGAAAAATTGACCGCGTTGACGTAATGGAGGCGGAAAATATGTTCTTCTTCCGTGTCATTGACTACAAGACGGGCCAGGCCGACTTCAGAGCCGACAGAGCGGTTGTGAAGGATATAAAGAACGGGCGCAACCTTCAAATGCCAATATATATGTTCACCCTCGAGGAGAACGGCTCTCGTCTGCTGGGCGAGCTTAACAGAAAAGGCGAGTTCCTGGCGGCGGGAATGCTGTACTACAGGGCGCTTTACAGGCGCAAAGTTGCAAAAGCCGGCGAGCAGACAGAAGCGGCGATCGAGAGGCTGAACGAACAGATGGAGCCCGTCGGCGTGCTGCTTAACAACCGGACGGCGCTGGATGGGCTCGGCGACACGCTGAAAAGAGTCGCGGGAAAAATAAAGCGGCAGAAGATAGAGACGCGGGACCCGGAGTACTTTGCCGGTCTTCGCGAGGCGGTGGATACGGAAATAAGAGAGATAGCCGGAGACATAATGGAGGGCAGGATGGGCTGCGACCCCAGGGTCATATCCGGCAAAAGTCCGTGCGCGCACTGCGATTACCGCGACATATGCAGGAGTCCCGTACCGGGAGCGTGGCAGTGAGGATTTACGTAAATGCTTAACGAAAACCAGATAAGGGCGATAGAGAGCGCCTCTGACGATATTCTCGTGTCTGCCTCCGCGGGTACGGGCAAGACCACCGTGCTCGTGAAAAGAATAATCAGGTGCATAGAGACCCGTGACCTCGATATGTCAAGGTTGGTTGCAGTAACGTTTTCGCGCGCCGCCGCAGACGAGCTGCGCGAAAAGATTCGCAAAGGGATAGCCGACGAGATCGCGGCGCTTTCGGGAGAGTCAGAAACGGACGGAAAATCGGAACAGTACCTGAGCAGGCTTCGCAGACAGCAGGAAAGAGTGGGGCTTGCGATCATCTCCACCATACACAGTCTGTGCAAAAAGCTGACCGACGAATATTTCGACAGGCTCGGCGTGCCTCCCCGTCTCAGGATATTCGAGGAAGCTGAAAACAGCATAATGAAAAAATCCCTCGCCGGCAGAGTCGACGAGCTGTATCAACTCGGGGTTTACGGTGAGCTCGGCATGGATGGTCTTTCCGCATTCGAGGACACGCTGAGCCCTGACGGAGAAAACCCGGACAGACACGTCAGCTGTCTGTACGATATGATAAAACGCTCGGCAGATGGTATGAAGGGCTTCCGCAGGAGCGTCGGCCTGTACCGTCTTGCCGCAGAAAAGGGATTTGAAAGCACCCCGTGGTTTGAAGAGATAAAACGGGGTGTGATAAGAGACCTCGGCTTCTGGGAGAGGCTGTTTGACGCCGCGTGCGCAAAATGCGCGGGACTTCAGCTCGACAGACATAAGGAGGTGTTCGGTGCCGATCTTCGTTTTGTGAAAAAAGCGACCGGGCTAGCGGAGAGAGGGGATTTTGACGGGCTGCGCGCTCTTGCGGAGGATTTTTCGAAAAACGGCAGAAAAAGGTTGCCGGCAGCTGAAAAATCCGACGATCCGGAGATTGATTTCTGCAGACAGGCGCGCATGGACGGATGGGCGGGTTTTCTGAAAAGGCTTGTCGTCAATCTCCCGGACGTCAGCCGGCACAATTCCCTTGCGGTGAGGTGCCTTGAAACGGCGCGCGCCGGGCAGAGCTTCATGGAGCGTTTTTCAGCTTTGTACACCGAAGAGAAGCTCAGACGCGGGCTTGCCGATTTCGACGATCTCGAAGATATGGCGTACAGGCTGCTGTGGGACGAAGAGACAGAAGGCCCTACGCAGACGGCGCGGGACTTTGCCGGAAGAATTGACGCAATATTCATTGACGAATATCAGGACGTAAACAGGCGCCAGGACAGGATTTTCTCCGCGCTCCGCATGGCTCACGGGAGCGACGGAAGACCCACGCGCTTTATGGTCGGGGACTTCAAGCAGTCTATCTACGGTTTCAGGGGCTCCGATCCCGGAATATTCGCCGGATATCTGAAAAATCCGCCTGACGGAATGGAGATAATCCATCTTAACGTCAACTACCGATGCGACAGGAGTGTAATCGACTTCGTGAACAAAGTGGCAGGCGGGCTTTTCAAACTGCAGGGACTCAGTATGCCGTATACGGAGGAGGACGAACTGGTCGCCGGCAAGCCGGAGGCCGAGGACAGTCGGATAAGCGTGCAGACGCGCGTCCCCGCCGATGCGGAGGATGGAGAAAGCCTGTCGGGGAAAGAGCGCAGGGCAGAGGCGGTGGCGATGTGCGTGCGCGAACTGACGGAGGAAGGGGAGCGGCCGGAGGACATATGCATACTTATGCGCGATGACGCCGGCAGATTCGGGATATACAAAAAAGCGCTGGAGAGGCTCGGAATCGACGGGAACGACGGCGGACAGGATCTGCTTTCCGCCCCGGAGGTCGTGTTCATGATATGTCTGCTTACGGCGGTGGACAACCCGTCGGACGACATAGCGCTCGCCGCCACCCTCAAATCGCCTGTTTTCGGTTTTACGCTGCAGGATCTGGCAGACGTGCGCTGGATCGGCGGAGACAAGACGCTGTACGATGCACTTAAAATATATACGGAAGAAACGGGCTCTGAAAAGGGCGCGCGCTTCCTCGCTAAGTTCGGAAACTGGCGTTCCATGACCTCGCTTCCGGTCGACAAACTGCTTTGGTATATATACTGCGACACGGGTGTTATGGCATACGCCGGCGCAGGCAAAAAGGCGGGAGAAAAGAAAAGGCGTCTCCTGTCGCTGCACAGAATGGCGGCGGAGTACGCGGATTCGGCCGGAAAGGGGCTCGACGGTTTTATAGCCAGCATAAAGGACGTGATAGAGGAGTCGGGCAGGCTTAAGGAGGAACAGGGCCTTGAAAGGGGCTCGGTCGCCATAATGTCCATGCACCGCTCCAAGGGGCTCGAGTTCGGGACGGTCATTATAGCCGAGACCGGGACAAGACTGAAGTACGGCGAAGACGGCGAACGCGATTACGGCTACACAGACGGCGAGGGGTTCGTTTTCAAGACAGAGGACGACGAATACGCCGGCGTATCGACTATCCCGTGCCTCGCCGCCGACAGAGGAGGCGAACTTAAAGGCGCCGGCGAGGAAATACGGCTGCTTTATGTGGCGCTGACCAGGGCGAAGCACAGGCTTATAATCTTCAGGGAAAAGCCGGACGACGGGACCTGCGCGGCGGCGGGCAGATACCTTAAAGGGCCGGCACTTACCGATTATGTCGTAAAAGCGAAAAATCACGCCGCGTGGCTTGCCATGTACGGCGAAGAGCCGGTCGTTCAGGAGAGGAAGCAGACCTGTCCGGAAGCGCGGGAGGAAGCAGCACCTGATCTGCAACTTGCGGAGGAGCTGAAGCGCCGTCTTGCGTTCAGATACGACAGCGGACGGGAAAGGCTGCCCGCCAAACTGTCCGTGTCTAAGCTTAAGCCCGACGTGCTGGACGAATACGACCTTTCAAAGGACCTTTCGGAGACCGTCTACGAGCCCCGCGATCCCGATTTTCTGAACGGTACCCCATTGAGCGGAGCCGACATCGGAACGGCGACGCACATGTTCATGCAGTTCTGCGATTTCGGCGCACTGCGAAAAAAAGGCGCCCGAGCGGAACTTGGCAGACTGGTCGGAGAGAGATTCATCGCACCCGAAAACGCGGGACTCGTGAGGCTGCACGAGGCGGACAAGTTCGGAAAATCGCAGATATGCGCGCAGATACTCGCATCCCCGTTTGTGAAACGGGAACTGCGGTTCAACGTGGCGCTCGACGCGGAGAATTTTTCATCCGATCCCGACACGGCCGCAAGGCTCCGCGGTGAAAAGCTGCTCGTTCAGGGAGTTATCGACTGTGTGTATCAGGATTCCGACGGCACACTGACGGTGCTCGACTATAAGACCGATTACATGCCGGCGGCCTTCAGGGGCAGAGAGGATGAGTTCGGCGACCTGCTGCGGCAGCGGCACCGGGAGCAGCTGAATTACTACCGCGCGGCGGCGGAGATCATCACCGGCAGAACAGTAAGCAGACGGCTGATATGGTCGTTCGCGGCGGGAAGATTTTTTGAGCTTTAAAAAACGGGCGTGGTACATACTTTGAAATTTGTACAAACTATCGTGTGTTTGAGCGTAGCCGGTCAGAAGTTTTTATCGATAGAATGAAGAAATTTTCATATAAGCCTTATCCAGTCAGACGAGCCTACATTCCAAAGGCAAACGGTAAACTAAGAGGATTGGGAATTCCGTCATTCGAAGATAAGGCCGGGAAGAAAGTGACCTACAGACGCCTTGACGGTCTGAAGCACGGCGAATTTACGCCGGAATGTCGCGACGAACTGACGAGATTTGTCATAGGAAACGGCGTTCTGAATTAAACAAAATCCCCCGCCGGACGCGGTTGATTTCCGGCGGGGGCGTTGTATTTTTGGTTTTAAGCCACGGACTGCTTCACAGATAAATGCAGACCGGGCCGTCCTTGCTGACGAGATTTTGCTTGATCCCCATTTCCTCTATCCAGTCTCGGACCTCCAGGGTCTTTAAGTTCCCCCTGCCGTCGCAGTTGCTCCACACCCACGACGGGGTCGGCCACAGGCAGATTTCAGGAGAAACTGCCTCGTAAAAATCCCTGTCGCAGCCGTTCTGCCCGTGATGGGCCATCTGGCATATATCGCATTTAAGCAACCCGCTGCCAGAGTAGCGGTCAAGTATCTCTTTGCCGCTTTCGACTCCGCAGTCGCCGGTGAACATGACGCTTTTCCCTCCAAGCTCCATGCGGAAGACGAGCGAGGCATTGTTGGGGCGGTTGACCTTTACGGCGCAGTTCTGCGAATGAAGAACGCGAAACCTTGCGCATCTCAAGTTGATAACGTCCCCCTCGCTCGCTATGCGGGCGCGGTCGGCAAACAGAGGCAGAACGCGGTAAAACCAGTCCATGGTCCCTGCCGACGACAGGTCCTCGGCCGCCAGATACTGCCGCGACGGGAAATTGAAGTATACGGTTCCGACGTCAAATTCCTCGCGGCGGTTTTCAATCATATCGAAGAAAACGCTAACGTGGTCATCGTGCGGATGCGACAGGAACCATGCGTCGACGTGCGGCTTGTTTTCACCTGAGATCAACTTCAGCGACTGCAGAAAATAAGGCGTTTCGGTGCGGAAGCCCCCGTCGATGACGATAAGCCCGCCGTTCTGCGTAGTGATTATAAAGCTGTTGCAGATCGTGTCGGATGACGAGGGGAGCATGTGCAGGGCGTTTACACCGGCCGTGCAGTGGGTATTTCTTAAAACCCTCATTATTCAATCTCCCAGACGAAGGTCACGTTGTCGGAGGCGGTCACGTCGTCGGGCCGGATGTCGAGAGCTTCGTCCTCCATTGCTCCCGCCGCTTTCATCATGCGCAGATTGCTGTTTGCGTAGTTGGTAGGGGAAACGAAATTGCCCTGTCCCCAGTTGTAGTCGGCGGAAATCAGTTTTCCGAGACGGGCGCCGGTCGGGGCAAGGATTGCTTCGGCGCGGGCTCTTGCGTCTTCGGCGGCCTTGCCTAGCAGTGTCAGGGCAATGGCGTCTTTGTCCTTTACGGTGAACTGGATGTTAAGCTCTGGCTCTGAAACCGAGGCGGCGACCGCCGACAGCGCTTTCCCGAGTTTTTCGTTGTCAAACGGGAATCTGACCGTCAGCTGATGGGAACAGGAATATCCCGAAAAGACGTTTCTGTAGTTACCGTTTTCGTCCCGCACGCCTTCATATTCGGTATTGACGAAGAAATTCTGCGTCTTTATGCTTTCCTCGCTGAGGCCGGCGGCTACGAGGGCGATGGTCAGGGCGTCGAGGCGTTCCGCTTCCGCTCTCATGGCTTTGGAATAGTCTTTGTCGAGGGATTTTATAGTTAGGTTTATTACGGTCACGTCAGGTTTAAGCTTAAGCTTTCCGGTGCCGCGCACTGTTATCGTTCTTCCCATTTCGCGATTCCCGTCATATCTCCGTCGAGTTTCCGAGTCCGGCATATGTCAGAGACCTGACCGACAGAGGTATTATGGACTCTTCCCAGTCAAAATTATCAGGGTCTTCAAGCGTTCCTTCCAGAACGGCCGTAAATGCAAACGGGCCTTTCTCCAGACTGAACTCCATGGTTTCAAGGTTGTACCCGGAGCACTCAAAGCCGTCCGCGATCAGGTCCTGCCCGGTCTTTCCGACGTATTTGTCAAGCTCCTGCTGAGCGGGAATCATTTCGGTCAGATTTTCAAGTCTGCTGACGGGCAGACCGGATACGATCTCCTTTGCCTTATCAGCAAAGGTTTCATCCAGGTCAAGATCCCAGACCTTTTCGGATATTTCCGCGCTCATGTCGGCCGTGGCGCGCCAGTAAACGCCTTCATTTTCGAATACGTAGACGTAGCGCTCCTCGTCAATGCCGGAAGAGTATTCTTCAAACGCGAACGCGTCGGCAAGCGTTCTGATTCCGTCGGGAACGACGGGCTTTTCTCCGGAGGAAACAGGCTGTAAAGCTGATTCGCTTCCGACGTTCTGACCTGCGGAGGGCGACGGCAGACTGTTTTTGCCGTTATTCCCTGTACAGGCGGCAAGCAGCGATGCGGACGTCAGGCACGCAAGCAGCAGTATCAGTGTTTTTTTCATGTTTATGTTCTCCTGTTAAAATGATATTTTATTAATATTATACCATACACGCGCGAAAAAATCAACCGCGCCTGGCCAAAAACGCATGCCGGGTGACGAAAAAACAAATATTATTGAAAAATGGAGAAAAATGTGATATAATGAATGTGACGGGCCCGCTTCCCGGGCATGACAATTATATACTTTATCGAATGCAAAGTATTCAGGAGGAATAAATCATGGCAATACCGGCGCCGCTTCCGCGCATAGCGGAATTTGAAAAATTCGGGATGGGGATGTTCATCCACTGGGGGCTCTACTCACAGCTAGGCAGAGGAGAGTGGGTAATGTTCCAGGAAAAGATCCCGAAGCAGGAGTATATGAAACTCGCGGACACGTTCAGGGCGGAGGATTTCGATCCGCGTACGATCGCCGCGCTCGCAAAGCGGGCGGGAATGAGATACATTACGATAACGACCCGCCACCACGACGGTTTTTCGCTCTACGACACAAAAGGGCTGAGCGCCTTCGACGCGCCGCACAGCGCGGCCGGACGGGATCTTATACGCGAGTTCGTCGACGGATGCAGGGCAGAGGGTATAGTTCCCTTTTTCTATCACACAACACTTGACTGGAACAGGGGGGAATTTGAGACTGATTTTCCTGCTTATCTTCAGTATCTGAGAGACTCGGTGGAGATTCTCTGTACGAATTACGGCAAAATAGGCGGGCTGTGGTTCGACGGCAACTGGAGCCGGAGCGGCGCGGACTGGGAGGAGGACAGGCTTTACGCGGTTATAAGAAAGCATCAGCCCGACTGCGTCATCATAAACAACACGGGCACGGGAGCGCGCGGAAAAACCGGCAACCGCGAGATAGATTCGGTCACGTACGAGCAGGGCCGGCCGGAGCCGATGAACAGGGACGGAATGGAAAAATACCTTGCCGCCGAAATGTGCAACACAATGAACGGGCACTGGGGATACGCCGAAAACGATCTGAACTACCAGTCGCTGCCCGATCTTATAGAAAACCTCTGCGCCTGCAGAAAGGTCGGGGCGAACTATCTGCTGAACATAGGGCCGGACGGAAAAGGCCGCGTCCCGCTTATGCAGAGGGCTCTGCTCGAGGGGCTCGGAAAGTGGGTAAGGACCTGCGGATATCCGGCGGTCTACGAGGGAAAACCGACGGAGATCAGGGCGCGGGAAAAGGATTTTGCGCTGAGGGACGGGGGAAAATACTGGTTCTTCATTCACGGCCGGCCGGAAGGAACCGAGGTTTTCGACGGGATCGACGGAAAGATAAAATCGCTGCGCTGGGTCGACGACGGGCGGCAGATACCGTTCTGCCAGAACGGGAACAGCCTGAAAGCGGAGTTTGACGGATACGCATACGGGAAAAACCTCGCGGTCAGGGTCGCGGAGGCGTCGGACAGGCCTGAATCGAAGGATCTGAAAACCAGAATACCGCGCGACAGACTGCTGACGGGCGCGTATATTCTTCAGCCGTACGCGCAGACCGAAAAGCATATAAGGGAGCTGAGCGAATGCGGCGTCGACTTTGTTACCTGTCTTGTCCCGAAGGACAGGCAGGTCCTTGACCTGTTCGAAAAACACGGCCTCGGATGCATAATATCCGGAGTTCTGCCCGGATGGTGGGGAGGCGACGGGGAAAACGCCGGAACAATGGCGGATAAAAACCCGCTTGAAGCGTACGAAAAGGCGGCGGAAGGGTTCGCGGACCATCCCGCGATATGGGGGGTCGATACAGGCGATGAGCCGTCGGCTCTGGATTTTGAGCATTACGGCAGGGTCGCGGAACTTGTTAGCAGACTTTTCCCCGGAAAGCTCCCGTACCTGAATCTTTATCCGAACTACGCGTACACGGCCCTCAACAGCGACGGGCAGATCACCGGCCAGCTCGGAACAAAAACCTATGAAGAGCACATAAGGAAATACGTTGAAAACGTCGCTCTGCCCTATATAAGCTACGATTTCTACGTTTATTCTCTGCCGAGGGAGATTGCGGTCGGCAAAATGCTCGACAATTTCCGCATTGTGTCGGACGTCTGCCGTGAAACAGGCCGCGATTTCTGGTACGTTCCGCAGGTGAACAGCGTCGACGCAGGGGTGTACACTTCTGAAAACAGACTGAGATATCAGGCATTCGCGGCACTCTGCTACGGAGCCGTCGCGCTGAACTGGGCGTGCTGGACGGCCGGCTGGTGGGAGAACAACGTGCTTGACGGAAACGGCGAGAAGACCGAACAGTTCGAAAAGCTTAAAAATGTGAACGCAGAGATTAAAGCCCTTTCGCCCTTTTATATGAGATACAGGAACGCGGGCACCTGCCTTGTCGGATTTGAAAATGAGCCGTCACTTGAGTGCTTCCCGGAACTGAAGGCCGAAAAGAGCGTTGACGCGGGGCCTCTGCGCGGTCTTTGCAGCGACGGGAACCTTATCATAGGATGCATGACGGCGAAATACGACGGGTGCAAAACCGCCTACATGGTGCTGAACGCCTCCGATCCGTACGATGAAAAACCGGGGGTAAACAAGGTATGCTTCCGTACCCGCGGGAAAATCGCGGTGTACGGCGTGCAGGGCGAGATTCCCGTTACAAGAAACGGCGGGAACTGTTCCTTTGAGCTTGAAACCTGTCACGGAGTGATAATCTCGGTGGAATAAAACAATGCCCTCTAATAGCGAGAGGGCATGACTTTTTATCACATGTTTGCGCGGTGGCGCAGTTATTCCTCTGCGAGGACGCCGGCAACAGCTAGGTTGTGGTAAATGATTTTAACCTCGTTGTCGGAGAGTCGGCCGCCTGCCCACGCTTCGGAAAGCTCGCAGGAGGCGTTAGCGTCGGAGGCAACGTATATGGGGTATTGAACGTATATGGGGTATTGAGTGAATATAACAATTTCGCTGGTTTTAAGTCCGTATTTGTACATTTTGGTATATGCGTGATGTTTCATAAATACGGCCGTTTCGTCAAAGGCGGCTATGAGGACTGTTTCACCGCTTTGCGGCCCTCTTTTCACCTCGGCGATCGAGACGGCGCCTGGAAGAATTTCCGAGACGTAACCGGAAATTTCGGCGTTCAGGTAGTCCTGCCCGGCGTAGATGTCCTTATAACCGGCGGACTGCTTTCCGGTTCCCTGCTGACAGGAACAGGTAAGCACTGCGACGAAAAGCAGAGAAACAATTGCCGTAAACATTCTTTTCATGTTGTTTGCCTCTTTGTAATTATTTGCGGAAATATTATACAGCATTTTTTTCTTTTGTCAAGTAAAGCTGCTGAAAAATCATTTTTTCAGTATCATTCTGATTATTCCCGTCTGAAGACGAGCGGGGAGGGCGCTAAGCAGACGCAGAGCCGGGTTCCGGTTGACGCTGTAGACATATCGGGGGCGTTTCGCGGTCGCCGCGCGGTAGATCACCTCCGCGATCTTCTCCGGCGGGACACTCCTGTTCTCGGTTTTGTTGACTACGGAACGGAAGCGGGCGGCGTTGTAAGAGTAAAGCCTTGTTTCGGAGGTGAAGCGCTCCAGCCTGTCTGTCGAGACGTCAAGCAGGCCTGTTTTCACTGCTCCTGGGCGAACGACCGAGACCTTTTTCCCTATAAGCTGGAGTTCCATGCGGAGCGAGAAGGTGTACTTTTCGAGCGCGGTCTTGGTAATGCCGTAAAGGCCGGTAAAGGGCAACGGGTCGAGGGGCGCAAGCTCGCTTGTTATCACAATTATGCGGCCGCCGTCCTCAAGGAGCGGCAGAAAAGCTCTGTTCACCCTGTACGCACCGCCCAGGTTTATATCGAAAATGCGGATAAAATCCGCCTCGCTTATTTCGACAAGCGAGTTCATGTCGTATATTCCGGCCGCGTTGACGACGGCGTCAAGGCGCGGGCATTCGGATTTTACAGCCTGCGCGGCTGACAGAACGTCCTGCTCCGAGCGGAGATCGGTGCGGAAAAAGCGTATTTTTTCAAGGCCCTCCGGCGGCTTTACGTCCAGCCCAAAGACCTTATAGCCGGCGGAGAGGAATTTTTCCGCCGCCGCTCTGCCCATTCCGCCGGATACCCCGGTTATGAGAACGCTCTTTTGCTTTGCTTCCGTCACGGGGTATGCTCCGCTATATGTTTTTTGATTGCGTCAAAGGTCTCGTCGCTTATGTCGTGCTCTATCTTGCAGGCGTCGTTTATGGCCGTTTCGCGACGCACGCCTAAGCGGACGAGCAGCTCCGAGAGCACGGTGTGGCGCTCGTAGATCTTTTCGGCGTGCTCGCGGCCCGGCCCGGTGAGCTCGATGAAGCCGTTTTTGTCGACGGTTATGAAGCCGCCGGATTTAAGCAGCGACACCGCCCGGCTGACCGAGGGCTTGGAAAATCCCATTTCGTCGGCCACGTCAACAGAGCGCACGGCCCCCTTCTTTTCTTTCAGAACAAGTATCGTTTCAAGATACATTTCTCCCGATTCAAGCATTGGTTTCTTCTCCTTGTGTTGCTGAGAAGCCGGGGAAAACGGCTTTCAGGCAAAAATCTTTCTTTTCTCCGTCGAACGGGTCGGTGAATGTCAGTCTGACCGCCCGGAGTGCCGGCGTTCCTTTGCCGCCACCGTATTTTGCGTCTCCGGCAAGCGGCATTCCGCGCGAGGCAAACTGGACGCGGATCTGGTGTGTGCGGCCGGTCTCAAGCAGAACGCTGACAAGCGAGGCTTTTTCGCCCTTTTCGAGCACTTTGTAGCGCAGGACGGCCTTTTTTACCCCTTTGCGCTCTTTTTTCACGACGTAGGTCTTGTTTTTTGCTCTGTCGTGGAAAAGAAAATCTTCGAACGTTCCCTCCTCCGGGTCGGGGCATCCGAGCACCAGCGCAAGGTATTCCTTGCGGTATTTGATCTTTGATAGTTCACCCGCAGCCTCCGGGCTTTTCGCCAATATCATCAGGCCGCTGACGTCTTTGTCGAGTCTGTGGACGGAGAAATGTTTTTCTCCTGTCTGCGCGGACAGCAGATCCGGCAGCTTTTCCGAGTCGGCGCCGGCGGGCTTGTCGATCACGGTATAACGGGGGCAGTCGTAAAATATGTCAGTCAATGTATTCAACGGTGCAGGTCTCAAGATCGAAGTCGGGGCGCGGCTGCCCGGGATTCCCGTAATTGAGCCGCAGAGACGGGTAGCGGGATGTAAAGAGCGCCCCCTTCTTTTCGTAGCAGGTGAGGACGGTGTCGATGTTGTCAGTAAGCGGAGAGTAAACCCCGACGTAATCTTTCCCGTCAAGCGTGCGCGGGACAGCGACGGTCACGTAGAAGGCAACGAAAATTCCGCAAATAATTCCGGCGGTGGGACCGGCAATGACACCAGTCAGCATCCTTCCCTCCATGATGACGCAGATCCACGAGACTGCGAAGGCGGCAAGCAGTCCGTAAATTACCGCGCCGAGCCACGGGACCGGCTTAAGGCCGTTCAGATACAGGACGAAGTCGAAAATTCCGGCGGCAAGCAGAGGCGCCGAGGTGCAGACGGCATATATCCTCATGCCTTTTTCACTCCTGTACATTATGAGGAGCGGCACGTTCAGGAGCATTCCGACGGCGCAGAGAAGAGAGATCATCCTGTTTTATCCTTTATGTTGATTTTATCGGGCATCAGGCCGATATGCCGGCGCCGCCGGCGGCATCGTAAATCGCCGGGTTGACTTTTGTTTTGTTTTCGGAAAATTTTATTTTTCCGGTTAATCTGATGATGGCGGTACCCCCCTGCTCAACGATGTACATTACCGTTTTGCCTTCCCACACATTCAGGCGTATGGAAGAAACATTGTTTCCGTAATGCGTTCCCATATAGTCATATGATACGGTTGACTGATATGACGATGACAAAGAAGAATAGTCCATCCAAACGAAAAGCAAAGTGCAATAATCGACAGAAACGGCGTGCCCGTCCAGGATGGCATCCGCGGTATATTCAAGGCTCCATTGAAACCTGAGGTCGCATAGCCTGTCTTTTTCGTCGTAGTTCGGGGTGTACATCGAAACGGTGTATCTGAACGGCACGCAGACTCCGTTTACGTACGATGAATATTCAAAGAAGCACTTTTCGCGTTCAAAAAGAGTGTCGTTTGTGCCTGTAATTACGTCTGTTACAGTCAATTCCCCGATTGTCGGAGAGGTAAAGCGAAACTGAATGGCCGCGCCCCTGCCGTATTCAGAATTGTCGTCGGTCGTAAACCAGCCTTTGACATCCTGTATGTTTATTTCCTCTCCGAAATCGTCGAACCACATTTTTTTGAACGCCCAGCCCGCCTCCAGACAGTAATCGGTCGAGAACTCGGCGGTGTTGCGGTTTGTCACGGTCACGTCCTTTTCAGTAAGGGCGGGAACGGCAAATTCTGAAACGTCAACGGAAGGGGCGCCCGCCTCCGGGTTCAGGGGGTTGCCCTTTATAAGCGCGGCGACGTCAACGCCGAAATCAACGAAAATCGATGGAGGGCAGTTTATAACGGGCTCCTTTTTTGACGTGTCAAGCGAAAAACAACCGTTTTTGTCCTCCAGAACACCGTATCGTGTTCCACCCTGCGAAAATGAGTGAATCTTGCTGCCGTCCGCGAAGG
This sequence comes from Clostridia bacterium, assembly GCA_017618795.1. GTDB lineage: Bacteria > Bacillota > Clostridia > Oscillospirales > CAG-272 > Colimorpha_A. The sequence continues at coordinate 19,516 of JAFZTO010000040.1, forward strand.
AAAAGGTACAGACGCCGTCGTTGCCTGAAATTCCGGTCAGTTCTCCGTTAAACCCATAGCTTTCAGTGAGTTTGCTTACTCTATAATCCCCTAAAAAGCGGGAAATGTCAGGCAATGCGACCCCGGGATCCGAGTTTGCCACATCAATTGCGCCGGTTATAAGCATTTCGCGTATGTCGTCCGGTATCTCCTCCGTCGTCACGGGCTCTTCGGTGTCGGGAGAAACGGGCGCGGCTGTCGTTTCGGGCGGAACGGGGTCGGTTTCTTGTGCAGGCGCCGCCTCCGTGCCGGAGGTCTGCGGAACGGCGGGCGTTTCTGCCGTCCGGCATGATGAAAGAAACATGCACGCAAGCATTGAGATAATCAGCAAGACGCTGGTGATTTTTCTCATCTCAGCACCCTTTCCCCTAATATTTCGCGGTATCTGCGGTAAAAACCGGCGTAGTCGCCCCGGTCGAGAGCGTCGCGTATCCTCTCCATGAGCTGATTGTAGAAAAACAGGTTGTGGAGCACGCACAGCCGCATCCCGAGCAGTTCGTCGACCTTGAGAAGGTGGCGGATGTATGAGCGCGAGTAGTTGCGGCACACGGGGCAGGTGCAGGTTTCGGATATGGGGCGTCCGTCGCGTTTGAAGGATTCGTTAAGTATGGTCAGACGGCCCTCCCATGTGAAGAGGTTGCCGTGGCGGGCGTTGCGCGACGGCATGACGCAGTCGAAAAAGTCCACGCCCCTGTACACGGCCTCAAGAATGTTGACCGGGGTGCCTACGCCCATAAGGTAGCGGGGCTTGTCGGCCGGAGCGAAGGGCTCCACCTGCTCGATGATATAGTACATCTCCTCCGCCGTCTCTCCGACGGCAAGGCCGCCTATGGCGTAACCGTCGCAGTTTACCTCGCTTATCGCCTTCATGTGCTCGATGCGCAGATCGGGATATGTGCAGCCCTGGTTGATGCCGAAAAGCATCTGCCTTTTGTTTATCGTTTCCGGCAGAGAGCTGAGGCGGTCAAGCTCGCTCCGGCATCTTTTCAGCCAGCGGTACGTGCGCTCGCAGGAGGCTTTTGCATACGAATACTCGGCGGGGTTTTCAACGCACTCGTCGAAGGCCATGGCGATCGTCGATGCGAGGTTTGACTGGATGCGTATCGACTGCTCGGGGCCTATGAACAGTTTTTTTCCGTCTATGTGCGACGAGAAGGCTACGCCCTCCTCGGTGATTTTTCGCAGAGGGGCGAGCGAAAAGACCTGAAATCCGCCCGAATCGGTGAGAATCGGTCGGTCCCAGTTCATGAATTTATGCAATCCGCCCATATCGCGTATCAGGTCGTCGCCCGGGCGGATGTGCAGATGATAGGTGTTGCTCAGCTCGACCTGACAGCCTATTTCGCGCAGATCAATGGTCGATACGCCCCCGCGTATGGCGGCGGAGGTGCCGACGTTCATGAAAACGGGCGTTTCTATTGTGCCGTGCGGGGTCTCAAATCTTCCCCGCCGGGCTTTTCCTTCGGTTTTCAGCAGTGTGAACATGGGTTTTTATGTTCTTCTTTAAAAAGAAGAACCAAGAAATTTTGGAAAACGACGGGGTCCGGATTTTGAATTTGTGCTTTCTGATTTGGAGAGAAGCGAAGCATACAGAAGTCTTTTTCTATATAAAAAGAAGGTCGAATTTGTCCGGGGAAAGATACCCGAGCATAAGAACGGCTTCCCTGAGGGAAAGCCCCTCGTTCTGCGCGAGCTTTACCGCCTGCGCCGCTTTTTCGTAACCGATCACAGGGTTGAGGAGTGTCGCGGACATAAGGTCCTTTTCGGCGTAAGCGCGCATTCTGCCGGTGTTCGGGACTATTCCCTTCACGCACTTTTCGGTAAATGAGGCGACCGCGTCGCTTATCAGACCGGCGGACTGGAGGAAACAGGAGGCGACGACCGGGAAGAAGGTGTTGAGCTCGAAGTTGCCTTGCGAGGCGGCAAAACCTATCGACGCGTCGTTGCCCATGACGCGCACGGCGACCATGCACAGAGCCTCGCACTGGGTTGGGTTGACTTTGCCTGGCATGATGGATGAGCCGGGTTCGTTTGAAGGGATTGTTATTTCAGCAAGACCGCAGTCCGGCCCGGAGGACATCCAGCGCACGTCGTTCGCTATCTTCATAAGGTCGCAGGCAGTCGCCTTGAGGGCCCCGTGGGCAAAGACGATTTCGTCAAGCGAGGTAAGC
>JAFZTO010000041.1 GCA_017618795.1 Clostridia bacterium
AATATACGGGAAATAAAAAAGCCGGCAGTCATTCGAGGCCGCCGGCAATTTTCAAATTAGATTGAATTATTTCTTCTGTTTCTTTTTGAGCGCAGCGAATTTCTTCACCAGTTCAATCTTCCGCTCCTTCGGCGTCGAAGGGTCGTCAATCTCCTTCTGAATCCGATCCAGTTCCGCGTCCTTCGCGGCGTTATACAGTTTCTGAAGCATCTCCGATACCGACGCCTTAGCGTCAGAAGGTTTGATATCGTACTTAAACTGCGCTTCCGCCAGGCGGTTGTCAGCGGCCGCTCCGAAAGAAGGCAGCGAAGAAAATCCTTTTATCTCACCGCTCTCGCAACCCTCGGAAACAATGTCAAAGATAAGCCTGTTCTCCTCAAAAGCAAACAGCCCGCGAATGTCTTTGTTTTTAAGAGTTTTGTAGACACCGGGATTTTCTGCGAAACAGATAAGCAGCCGTTTTTCGTTAAAATCCTTCTTTTTATCCGCTTCGGAAAGACCGGAATCGTCCTTCTCATCATCGGAAATATAGATTCTCCGCTGGATAATTCCGGTTGAAGGTTCTTCGCGATCGACTTTTCCCTGATTTAAACTTCGCGAACCGATAACAGTGTCCTCGCCGAAGCCGTACTGTTTCCCGAACTTTTCGGTGACCCATTTTTTATAAACAAGCTTGTCGGTATCGGGAAGCTGCGCAAACAGACTCTTCACCTTGTTGATAAAATCGATTTTATGCTCATTTGTGTCAGCCGGGTTTTCCTCAGCGGCAAGAATGCATTTATACTCGAAAAGGCTGTAAGAATGCGACAGCTGTTCAAGAAAATCGTCTTTGGTATGGGTCTTTAAAAATTCGTCTGCGTCCTTCGCACCCGTTAGACGGAAAACCTTAACCGAGAGGCCGATATTCTTCAGTATCTCCATGCCGCGAACCGTAGCCTTTGCGCCCGCGCTGTCATTATCGAACGCTACGATTATCTCTCTTTTCTCGAAGTAGCGCTTAAGCAGTCGCCCCTGCTTCTCGGTAAGGGCCGTTCCCAGGGCAGCGACGGCGAAATCGATTCCCTTCTGGTGAAGAGCGATGCAGTCCATGTAACCCTCGACGATTATAACCTTGTCAGAAACGGATTTCTTGGCGATGTTGAGTCCGTAAAGATGCTGCCCCTTAATATAGACAGGCGTCTCCTGGGAATTGATGTACTTGGCGGTTTTCGCGTCCTTATCCATCGTACGTCCGCCGAAAGCGATAACGTTTCCGATGTCGTCGAAAATCGGGAACATGAGCCTGTCCCTGAACCTGTCGATAAGATTTCCCTTGTCGGTTTTGCTGACAAGTCCCGCTTTTATCAGAAGATCGTCTTGCACGCCTCCGGATTTGAAATGCTTGTAAAGCGCGTCCCAGGAGTCGGGAGAATAGCCGAGGCCGAACTTCGTTGCGGTATCGGCGGTAATCCCGCGGGTTTTAAGGTATTCCTGCGCCTTCCGGCTTGTCTTCAGCTGCTCGAAGTAGAACTTGGCGGTCTCTTTGTTGAGGGAACGGATGTCGTTCCTGAGTCTGGTGGTCTGTTCGTCGCGCTCGATGCCGCGGGTGTATTTGATTCCAGCTCTGTCGGCAAGATTGTAGAGAGCGTCAACATAAGAAAGTTTCTCGGAGAGCTCGATGAACCGGATAGCGTTCCCACCGACGCCGCAAGCGAAGCACTTGAAAATGCCCTTGGACTCGCTGACGAATAGCGAAGGGTTCCTGTCGGCGTGAAAAGGACACAGACCGACATAGTTCGCGCCCTGTTTTTTGAGCGGTACAAACTCGGAAATCAGACTCACGATATTCACGCGTGAAAGCACTTCTTCCTGCGTAAGACGTCCCTGTTTGTCTGCCATGCCTTTTCCTCCCTTCATTAAATATCGATCAAATAGTCAGCTAATAGACCGTATGTAGTTAAAAAGATACTGCTGCGCGAGGCCGCCGTTCTCGCCGAAATACTCCTCCATGCGCTTTTGAAGCGCGGGACGCGTGAACCCTTTTAGGCCGTACAGTTCTTCGCACATTCTCTCGACCCAAACGTCCACCGGGAAAGCGCTACGGTCGATTCCCGTGAATAGCGTCACGCAGCCCGCGACCTTTTCGCCGACACCCGGAAGCGCAAGAACCGTCTTTTTGAGCGTTCCGTCGCATTTCGCGTCGAGAAGTTTTAAAAACGAATAAGATCCGTCAGCGAACAGCTCCGCGGTCTGCCGTATAAAAGGCGCTCTGTAGCCGACGCCCGCCGTTACCTGTATCTCTTCGTCGGTGAATCCGGTTATCGCCCCGGGTTCGGGAAAAGCGAAGTAATCCTTTCCGCCAAACGCAGCGATCTTCCCGCCGCACATCTCCGAAAGTCTCGCGACGCACTTTTTGATGCGCGGGATGTTGTTGTTGGCGGAAATGATGAATGATATCACCGTCTCGAAAAGTTCCTGGCGCAAAAGCCTTATTCCTTGCCCTGCTTCGGCCGCTTTTTCTATAACACTGTCAAGGCCTGACAGTTCGCGTGTGACCGAGCCGTAATCACTCATTAGATCAAAATACGAAACAAGAAACTCAGCAAAAACTGTGTCTAAAGCTCCGCAAAGGTCTGAGACAGTAAATCCGGAAGAATTCTCACGCAAGGAAAGCAGCCTTCCCTTTACGACCCCAACAAACGAGCCGTCGGGAAGCTTCTCCCACCTGAAACACTGTCCGCAGTCGAAGGTTTTCTCAGCCGAAAACACAAGGTTTCCGCCTTCGGCAACGAACACGCCGTCACAGAGGTATGCGTATAGTCCGTCCTTGCGCGAGAATACGAGCCGCTTCATAAGCTAACTATTTAAAGGTCAAAGCACCAGCTTGTGGTAGAACTTTTTGCCTTTTTTAAGGAGAACTCCGGCCTTCAGGTCGTCGGCAGAAATAACTGCTGTTCTGTCGGTCACCTTCTCGTTGTTGACGGTGACGGAACCGGATTCGATGAGTCTCCTGGCCTCGGATTTCGAGGGGGCAAGCTTCGCGATAACGAGAGCGTCGGCAAGGCTTAAAGAGTCGCCTTCGAGCTTCTCGAGCGTCGTGGTCGGGATGTCTTCGTTGTCGCCTGCGCCGCCGAAGAACGAACGCGCGGTCTCTCTGGCTTTGATCGCCTCTTCTTCACCGTGAACTATCTTCGTGATCTCAAACGCCAGCGTCTCCTTCGCGATGTTGATGTCGGCGCCTTCAAGCCTTCCGAGTCTTCTGACCTCGTCCATAGGCAGGAACGTCAGCAGCCCGAGGCACTCCTCGACCTTGACGTCCTCGATGTTTCTCCAGTACTGGTAGAACTCGTAGGGGCTGGTTTTCGCCGGATCAAGCCACACCGCGCCCTTCATGGTCTTGCCCATCTTAATGCCGTCGCTTGTCGTCAGAAGCTTGAACGTGAGACCGTAAGCGGGCTTGCCGAGTTTCCTTCTTACGAGCTCGACGCCGCCGATAATGTTGGACCACTGGTCGTTGCCGCCCATTTCAAGTTCGCAGCCGTACATTTCGTTGAGCTTGAGGAAGTCGTAGGACTGCATGATCATATAGTTGAACTCGAAGAAAGTGAGACCGCGCTCCATTCTCTGCTTGTAGCACTCCGCCGCGAGCATGCGGTTGACCGAGAAATGGGCTCCGACTTCGCGCAGGAATTCGATATAGTTCAGATTGAGAAGCCAGTCGGCGTTGTTGACCACGAGGGCGTTCCCGTTCTCGAAGTCGATGAACTTGGAGAGCTGCTTGTAGAAGCACTGCGCGTTGTGGTCGATA
>JAFZTO010000042.1 GCA_017618795.1 Clostridia bacterium
ATAAAACAGGACGGCACAGCGGTAATCAGACTGCCGTACCGGGCATCGGAAAGTGACCTGAAAGCCTTGCTGGATAAAAGCGCCGGATGGGTACTGAAACACATTGCGGAAATTCAGGAAGAGCGGGCAGAGAGCAGAGAAGGGCCGGAACCGCTGAGTGTTGAGCAGATAAAAAATCTTGCCGACGCGGCAAAAAAATATATCCCGGGAAGGGTCGAACACTATTCCGGGAAGATAGGAGTAAGCTACGGCCGCATAACGATCAGATGTCAGAAAACAAGGTGGGGCAGCTGTTCGTCGAAAGGCAACCTGAATTTCAGCTGTCTGCTTATGCTCGCCCCGCCGGAGGTAATAGACAGCGTGGTCGTCCATGAACTTTGCCACCGGAAGGAAATGAACCACTCAAAGAAATTTTACGACGAGGTTTACAGGGTGTTCCCGGATTACGACAAATGGCACGGATGGCTCAAAGACAACGGTCGGGAGATTATAAAAAGGATACCGGGATAAGATTTTTGCCGTTTCATTGAATCTTTGAGGATACACATGAAGGTCAAAATCATCATTTTCTATTGTTATATTTTGCAATGAACAACCGGCGCAACTGTCGGTTGATTTTTTTCAATTATACGGTCATTGCATTTCAAAAAAAGATTTGGTATAATATATACATCAAGGCGCTTTGATAATTTTTGACAGTATTTGGAGGAAAAATGGGAAATATCAATTTAGGAACTAAGATTCGTGAATTGCGAAGAAAAAAAGGAATCACGCAGGAGGCGCTTGCGTCGGCATTATTCGTTACTCCTCAGGCCGTGAGCAAATGGGAAAGCAATCTTACATATCCGGATGTGAGCCTTATCCCGGTCATAGCTGGATACTTTGAAGTATCTCTTGATATATTATTTGACTTTGATCTGAGAGAGATGAAGAACAAGATCCAAAAGATCATCAAAGACGCAAGTGAGTATTTATTCAGTAATACAGCACAATATATCGAAACAATAAAGTCAGCGTTGATCGAATATCCTGGAAACGAAGATCTGACATCGGCGTTACTTGGCGGATATGAATTTGATCTACGCGAAAACGAAAATAGGAATCACCTTGACGAAATGATAGAGCTCGCCTCGCGCTTCATCACGGAAAGTAGTGATTTTGTCAAGGTGTGCTCCGTCAAAGTCGTTCTGGCGGCGGCGTATCTTGAAAAAGGCGAATACGAAAAAGCTAAAGTGGTGCTTGAATCGCTTCCAGCGGACGACATTGATCTCCGATATGACGAGATAGCGTTCAGACTTCATGACAGGGACAAATTAAACGCGGCTATTAGTGCCAGATGTTCACATTTACAATTATTATATCGAGCATGTTTTGAGGAAGGAAATGCGTGGCTTGAAATGGACGAAAAGAAAATAACACTTTTGGACACGCCGTTTGACGATTATCTTAAGGAAGCAGAAGCCGCGTTCAAAAAAGGACTTGCCGTTCTCACAACGTTTATGTTGCCTTGCAAAGGAGAAGGTGCATACCTTTGGCCCGGTATGCAGACATTTCACTGGAGCTTTCACCAAAATATAGCCGCCTGCCTCAAACGTATGGGAGATAATAACGGATGCAAATGTGAGATTGACGAGGCTTATCGCATCATATCTGTTTCATGGGACGATTTTGAGCTCAATAAGGAAAAATATATGAAAAACTTTAATCAGTATCTTGTGAATCTTGATCTTGCTGAGTATGTGATAAACTAATTATTTATTTCGGATTTAAATGAGGCGGGTAGAAATACCAGCCTCATCGTTTTTTTAATCCCATTGTTTCCTTTACAACTAGTGGTTGATTTCTTTCCAAATAACGATATGTTGACTTCTTTAAAAATTTTATGTATAATAGTATCACGGTCGACTGAAAAAGAGAAAATGGAGATTAACAAAATGAATTACAATTTAGGAGAAAAACTTAAATCACTGCGTAAAGCACGGGATCTTACTCAGGAACAGCTTGCTGAATCATTATGTATTTCCTCGCAGGCGGTTTCTAAATGGGAAACGAATGCATCATTCCCGGATATTACTATGCTTCCTGTACTTGCCCACTTTTATGGCGTAACAACAGATGAACTTCTTGGAGTTGATATTACAAAAACGAAAGAAAAAATAAAAGCATATTCCGATAATTTGTATGCACTGTATGAAACCTGGAATTATAAAGAGATGGTTGAGGTTGCAAGGAAAGCTGTTGCAGAATTTCCGGGAGATGATGAAACCCTTTTCAATCTTGCGTGGTCTCTTGGGCAGGCACAAAATGCAATCCGAACAAAAGAAGAAAATCTTAAAGAAGCAATCAAAATTTCAGAAAGGATTTTGAACGATTCGAGTGACACTGTCTTACGTATCAAAACAACATCTTTATTGTCGTATCTGTATCACTGGCTCGGAGATGACAATAAATCTCTCGAATTTGCTAATCAGCTTCCAAATATGGCCCGGACATCGGACTATATTATAGGCAGATTAGGATTAAAACAAGGTAAAGAGAAAATATCGTTCTCAAAAAGAAAAATTGAAGATTATTACGAAGCTTTGTCTGAAAACGTAAAGATACTCGTCGATTTTAATTTTAGCATTCCGGATAGTGAAATGAAGCTTTTACCAGAGTCCAGGATAAAAATGATTAAACAGCTAATGCAAATACAGTCAATCGTTTTCGGAGAGAATCTTTTATTTGAAAACTTTAATGCCATGCAATTCTGCTATACGATAGCTAAACTGTATATTTTAGACGGCAATACCGTTAATGCGATTGAATATCTTGAAAAATCTCTTGAATACGCAGACAAATATGAAAAATACGATGAAAAATCTTGTTATGAATCTGATTTGTTATTTGGTGAAGCGCCGAATGAACGGACTCTCTGGTCCCAAAGCTCATATGAAAGTTTGCTGTTTGAAATAAAATACAGCAAGTTTTCCGGGATATACGGGAAATTAGACGGTAATAGCCGATACGAAGAATTTGTAAAAAAACTTATGGGAAAGGCAAAGTAATAATTCGGATTATACAATACACGAGGCAAAGATTGTTCAATGCCTCGTGTATTGTTTATAGAAATATAGAGTGTTTTCAAGCAATCAGCTTTATTTGCCTTTCGGAACCTGCTTTATCGAAAGTGAAATGCGTTTTTTGTTCAGGTCGACGCTGAGCACAATGATCTTGACGTCGTCGCCGACGGACAGTACCTCGCTCGGGTGTCTGATGAATTTATTGCATATTTCCGAAATGTGGACAAGTCCGTCCTGATGTACCCCGATATCGACGAACGCGCCGAAATCAATTACGTTGCGGACCGTTCCCGTCAGTATCATGCCCGGCTTAAGGTCTTTCATCTCCAGCACGTCGGTCCGGAAAATGGGAGGGGGAAGCGAATCGCGGGGGTCGCGCCCGGGCTTCATTAGCTCCTTGACAATGTCCTGCAGAGTCGGTACGCCGATTCCGCATTTATCGGCGATCTTCTGTTCGCCGAGAGTTTTTATTTTAAGCGGGAGGCCGACTATCCCGCCGCTTTTTACGTTGTCAAGAGTATATCCACATGCTTTAAGCAGCTTTTCCGTTGCTTCATAACTTTCGGGGTGAACGCCTGTGTTGTCGAGTACGTTGTCACCGTCGGGAATACGGATAAATCCGGCGCACTGTTCGAAGGCTTTTGGACCAAGCTTTGGTACATTAAGGAGCTGATTTCTGTCAGTATAGGCGCCGTTTGCCTCGCGGTATGCCACTATGTTTTTTGCGGTTGTGGAATTAAGGCCCGATACGTGCTCGAGAAGCGAGGGGGATGCTGTGTTCAGATCCACGCCGACGGCGTTCACGCAGTCCTCCACGACGGCGTTCAGGCTTTCGTCAAGTCTCTTTACCGGCATGTCGTGCTGATACTGTCCGACGCCGATGGCCTTCGGATCGATTTTTACAAGCTCGGCCAGGGGGTCCTGGAGTCTGCGCGCGATCGATACCGCGCTGCGGAGGTTGACGTCGTACTGTGGGAATTCCTCTGCGGCCAGTTTCGAGGCGGAGTAGACTGAGGCGCCCGCCTCGCTCACTATCATATAGCTTACGCCGGGACATACGCGCAGCAGTTCCACGGTCATCTGTTCCGTTTCGCGCGATGCGGTGCCGTTGCCGATGGCGATGTGTTCGACATGATGTTTCCTGACGAGCGCGGAGAGCTTTTCGATTGCCTCCTGCTTTTGTCTCTCGCCGTAGGTCGGATATACGACGGCTGTGTCGAGAACCTTTCCGGTCGCGTCGACTACGGCTACCTTGCAGCCCATTCTGTAGCCGGGGTCAAGTCCCATCGTGACCTTGCCGCGCACCGGAGGCTGCATTAGCAGAGGCCGTAAATTGAGTGCGAAATTGCGTATCGCCCCCTCCGCGGCCTCGTCGCTGAGCTCGGCGCGGATCTCGTTCTCTATCGAAGGGAACAGCAGCCTGTCGTAGCTGTCTGCGATCGCCGCGCGCATGAAATCCTCCGCTTTCGTGCCTTTTACAAGCACGCTGCTTTCCATCAGCTCAAGAGCGGAATTTCTGTCAAGTTCAAGCGAGACCTTGAGATAATCCTCTTTTTCGCCCCTGTTGAGAGCAAGGATCTGATGCCCCTGGATTTTGGAGACGGGGGATGAAAAGCCGTAGTAGGTGCCGTAAACCGAATCCTCGTCCTTTGAAGCGACGGAGGACAGCTTTCCGTTGCGGTGTATGAAAATTTTCAGATGCTTGCGGATCTCGGCAGAGTCGGAAAGCTGCTCGGCGATAATGTCGGACGCCCCGGCAAGCGCCTCGTCAACGCTGTTCACTCCCTTTTCTGCGTCAACGTATTCTTCGGCAAGCACGCCGGGTTCGGGAATGTTTTTGTCCTGTGCGAAGATGATCCCGGCAAGAGGCTCGAGCCCCTTTTCTCTGGCGATTGTCGCGCGCGTGCGCCTTTTCGGTTTGTACGGCCTGTAAATATCCTCAAGTTCTGCAAGCGTGGAGGCGCTTTCGATTGCGGCAGACAGCTCCTCGGTGAGCTTGCCCTGCGCTTCTATGCTCTTTGTAACTTCGCCTTTGCGGGCGGAAAGGTTGCGTAGATATTTTAGTCTGTCCTCAAGGTTTCGCAGCGTTGTGTCGTCCATTGCGCCGTGCGCTTCCTTGCGGTAACGGGCTATAAACGGTATGGTGTTGCCCTCGTCAATAAGATCGATTACGTTCTGGACAAGTTGTTCCGGTTTGCCCAGCTCGGCGGCCAGGGCAAGAGTGATTGAATCCATGGTTCTCTCCTATGCAAATATAAGTTGTTAATGTTATCGGCAGAAAAAAAGCCGCAGGAATGCGGCTCTGGCTGCGGAAGAAGGATTTGAACCCTCACAAACAGAGTCAGAGTCTGTCGTGCTGCCATTACACAATTCCGCATCGGATTACATAATAATTATACCATTTTTTTTGTGTTTTGTCAAGTATATTCGCCAAAAAATCTTTTTTTCAGCAGTTCTTTTTTTAAAAAAGCCGAAATATGAGATTTTGGCTTGACAATACGGCACGATACGGTTATAATATATAATGGATTTTTGTACCAATGGATATTAAAATGACGGAAGACAAAAAGCTGGCGGAAAAAATTGCATACGAGGTTAAAAGGTTCGGCGGCCAGACTTATTACGTCGGCGGATGCGTTCGCGACGGTCTTCTCGGAATCGAGAGCAAGGATATCGATATAGAAATTCACGGAATAGAGCGCGACGTCCTTGAAAAAATCCTTGATTCCGTCGGCGGGCGGACGGAGTTCGGGAAAAGCTTCGGAGTTTACGGAATAAAGGGGTACGGACTTGACATCGCGCTTCCGCGCAGCGAAAGGCGGACAGGCTTCGGGCACCGCGATTTTGACGTGACCGCAGACCCGTTCATCGGGACGCTCCGCGCGGCGGAACGCAGAGATTTTACCGTAAACGCCATGATGCGCGACGTGCTGAGCGGAGAGCTTACAGACCATTTCGGCGGGCGAAAAGATCTTGAAAACAGAATACTGCGGCACGTGAGCGGAAAAACGTTTGCCGATGACCCGCTGCGGGTTCTGAGGGCCGCTCAGTTTTCGGCGCGCTTCGGCTTTGACGTCGATCCGGGAACGGCGGAGCTGTGCAGGAAAATATCTCTCAGTGATCTCTCGCGGGAAAGAGTTTTTGCCGAAACGGAAAAGGCGCTTCTGAAATCTTCCCGTCCGTCCGTGTTCTTCGAGTTTCTCCGGAGCGTCGGCCATCTTGCTGTATGGTTCAGCGAGCTCGAACAAACCATAGGCGTTCAGCAGGATCAGAGATACCATCCCGAGGGCGACGTCTGGACGCATACGATGCAGGTGCTTGACAGATGCGCTGAATACAGAAACAGCACGCTTTATCCGCTCGGATTCATGATGTCCGCCGTGTGTCACGACTTCGGGAAACCGGTCTGCACCGTAACGACAGGGACGGGCATGCATTCATACGGACACGAAACAGCGGGACTTCCGCTCGCCGAGACTTTTATCAGGAGGCTGACCGACGAGCGAGCTCTGCGCGACTATGTTCTCAATCTTGTGGAGCACCACATGAAGCCGGGCGTTCTTGCTGTGTCGAACGCTTCGGTTAAATCAAGCAACAGAATGTTTGACGAAGTGTCCGATCCCGACGCGCTTGTGTTTCTGTCTCTGTCAGACGGAGGACACGACGATAAAAAAGCCGCCTATCTGTCTGACAGGCTTGCCGTCTACAGGGAATATATGTCGCGCCCATACGTGACCGGGCAGGATCTTATTCAGGCCGGGCTCGACCCTTCGGAGCATTTTTCGGAGTATCTGAAGTACGCTCACAAACTCCGCTTGGCGGGGATTTCGCGCGAAAATGCCCTTAAACAGACTCTCGGGGTGGCGAAAAAACAAAAAAAATAAAAATTTCCGAAAAAAATCCGAAATAGCTGTAATTTTTTTTAAAAAAATACGTCTAATATATACGAAAGGGCACAACTGTGGAAAAGGACAGGCAGGATGACGCAGCCTTGAACTATAAAGCATACCTGAACGGGGATGACGAAGGGCTGAGGCGGCTGATAAATGAATACTACGACGGGCTCACACTGTTTCTGTGCACAATAACCCGCAACATGCCTGACGCCGAGGAGATGGCCGAGCAGACCTTTGTCAGGCTGGCGGTTAAAAAACCGGAATATAAAGGGATCTCGTCATTCAGAACGTGGCTCTATGCGATAGGAAGGAACATAACGCTTGATTCCGAAAGGAAGAAAAGGCGTCACATGATCAGAATCTCTGACGACGAGACCGAACTCAGGGACACCGAAACGGATATCGAAGAGGATTACATCAACTATGAAAAAAACAGGGCTCTGTACCGGTCTGTTCAGAAACTTGAACCCCGAATGCGTCAGGTAACGTGGCTTTTCTATTTTGAAAACATGTCATACGAAGAAATTGCCGGAATCACGGGAAATACCAAAGGAGCAGTTGCACAACTTTTGCTCAGGGCAAGGAATAAACTCAGGGAAATGATGGAAAAAGAGGGATATAAGGAATGAGAGACCACAACGAGGTTTTTGAAAGCGTTATACGTCAGAGAGACGAGGCACTGAATAATAAAACGAAACAGAAAACTCCGGCTGTCGTCTGGGTCAGAGTGCTGACAGCCGCCGCCTGTATTGCCGTTGCCGCGGGAATAACGGTGCCGCTTGCTCTCAGACTTGGGAACGGCTCACATGAAAGCACACGACCCGTAACGGACTATCGGATAATCGATTCAGCGGCACCGGGAGTTTTTTATAACTCCGATTCAGCGGAATTCGGAAGAGTACCGGAGGGAACAGAAAATACGCCTGACAAAACCGGAAGCGACACAAAAAAGAGCGATACAGGCAAGGAGGCTCAAACCAAAGCCGACGGGACGGCTGCCGGGAATTCGGTGCCCGCGAGTGCTGTCGTAACTGTTCGCTCGATTGCGGATTCGACCGGAAACGAGTGCGTTGCCAGACTGATCGGGCTTCTTCCGCCGCCTGAGATTGAGATCACAGAATGGAAAGCCGAACTTAATTCACCGGCCGGAATCAGTGAAACGACCGGCACGGTCTCGCTGTATATAACCGGTCGTCCTACAGGAGGAGAGTATGAAAAAGTGAGCGTTCTGTGGACCTGGAAGCACGACGACATGAGCGTGCATTACGGAATGAAAAGCTCCGACAAGGTCGCGGAAACCGACGAGGCCGTCCTGTATATAAGATATGAAAACTGACGTGCAATGAGCGCGTGAAGTATTTATTAAACCTTTAGAAGACAATATGGAGGGAAAAATGAAAATTCTGAAGATCTTTTCCGCCCTGCTTGCGGCAGCGGCGGTGATGACCGCGGCATCTTCATGCCTGCCGGAAAAGACCGGAGATCACGTGAATGATGATTGCGAAACGTTGCTTGACTACGGCAAAGTCAACGTTAATGACCCGGCCGTGCGCCTTTCCGCGAATGCCGGTATGACAGACTTTGACAGCGAGTTCATAAGGTTTATGACCACGGTCGATTATGCAAACAAAGACTTTATGATTTCTCCGCTTTCGCTTAAATACGCCCTTGCGCTTGCTGTGGCGGGAGCGAACGGCGCAACGCGCGACCAGATTCTGAACGCCCTCGGCGTATCGTCGCTTGAAGAACTGGAGCGGTGGACGGACAGGGTCAAAAAGTATACAGAATCCTTTTATGATGAATATGAAAGAGAACTGAAATCATACGGTGAAAACGACATTAAACCGAAGCGCGCTTTTGACGTTGCAAACTCCGCGTGGGTCAACAGAGATAAAGGCGCCGATTTTACACAACAGTACGCTGAATACGTCAGAGAAAAATTCGGCGCGGAGGTTTTTTCAGAAAAATCTACCGATCTGAAGGACAGAATCAATTCGTGGGTGGACGACAAAACAAAAGGTCTGATACCGAACATTGTGGACGACAGTGTTGAAGACAGCATCGCCGTACTGGTAAATACCCTGTACCTTATTGATGGATGGGCAGAAGGTTTCAGCGAAAAAAGTACCGTTGAAGGAAATTTCAGGTGTGCTGACGGAACGGCAAAAAAAGTGTATTATCTGCGGCGGATGAATAATTATCTGTTTTATTGTGATTCGGAAACCGAGCTTGTCGTAATTCCGATGAAGCACGGCATTGATATGGTTTTTGTTCTCGGCAGCACCTCGGGTCTGACAGAAAAAATCGGTAAGGCTCAGAAAACGACGGTTAACGTTTCTATACCGAAATTCGTGACTGAAACAACCCTTGACAGCGACGTGATTATTCCGTTTCTAAAAGAAACAGGGATCGTTGCTGCTTTCGGGGATAGCGCGGATTTTTCACCGATGTTAGACGAAGGCGGGGTTTATATAGACGAGATCATCCAAAAAACGAAGATCTCAGTTGACGAACAAGGAGTCGTGGCCGCCGCTGCAACGACAATCAGTTTAATGAAAGGTTTGCCAAATTTTGGCGAACCTGTCGACTTCAGGCTTGACAGGCCGTTCTCATACGGTATTTATTATTCCGAAAACAGAGTCTCTCCCGACGAGCTTCTGTTCTTCGGTCAGTATACGGGGGTAGAATGATGAAAAAAACGATTACAAGAAAACTGTTCACATGGTTTCTGATAATGATGATGCTGTTTCATCTCGCGTCGTGCCTGCGCCCGCAGGCGCCCGTCGATTACGACAGCATAAAGGTAAAGAGCGCGGCGGTCACGCTTTCGGACAACACGGGTTTCTCGGATTTTGACAGTCAGCTGATAAAGTTCATGAGTGAGAGCGGTTTTAAAGACAGTGATTTCATGGTCAGCCCTCTCTCGTTCAGATACGCCCTTGCTCTTGCCACCGCTGGCGCGCAGGGGAAAACGCAGGAGCAGTTGCTGAAAGCCGCCGGCTTTGAAACCATGGAAGCGTACGCTGAATGGGCAGAGGAATTCAACGGCTTTGCGGAATATTTTGAAAAAAACTGCGAAGCCATGCTCAGGGAATTCGAACGTTATCCGGACATGTACGGCGACAAAGCCCCCGATTTCGGTCTCAGCGTGGCAAACTCCGCCTGGCATAACGCCGATCTAAAAGACCTGCCGCTTTCGGCGGACTACGCGAGGTACATAAAGGAGCATTTCGGCGCCGAGGCGTACACGGTTCCGGCAAAGCAGCTGTGCGACGGAATCAACTCATGGGTAAAAGAGAATACAAAGGGCCTTATTCCCCGCATTGTCAATGACGACGCGGAGGAATGCAACACCATTCTTGTCAACACTCTTTACCTTAAGGATGGATGGACGGACAGCTTCAGCGAGAGCGCCACGAAGCAGGGCGTGTTCACATGCCGAGACGGAAATGAAAAAACCGTCGACTACATGAACCGCACGGACCGTATTCTTTACTACGCGGACGACGATACCGCGCTCGTTATAATGCCCATGCACTTCGGAGTGAATGCCGCCTTTGTGCTCGGCAGTACGGAGGGACTTTCAGAAAAGCTCGGAAGAGTGAAGGTAACGTCCGTTCATGTGCAGATCCCGAAATTCAGCACCGAAACGTCGCTTGAGAAAAAGGAGCTTGTTGACTTTCTCCGTCAGCTGGGAGTGTCAGACGCATTCATCGGAGGAGTCGCGGACTTTACCCCGATGGTTCCGAACGACGGCGAGCTTTACATTGACGACATAATTCAGAAAACCAAAATATCCGTCGACGAGGACGGAATAGAGGCGGCGGCTGCGACGGCCATACTCATGAAAGACAGCGCATTTTTCGATCCGGATCAGCCTGTCGAGTTTATAGCGGACCGTCCGTTTTCATATTTTATATACACATCGGTAAACAATACGGCCGATCTTATGTTCTTCGGCCAGTACACGGGGGTGGAAAAATGAAAAAACTAATTAAAATATCTGTATTCTTAATTCTTGCGGCATTTGCGGCGTCGTCGCTTTCTGGGTGCCTTGCGCGCATCGAGCCTGCAGTCTCGTCTGAAACTTCAGACAGCGTAACAGGCAGCGTAACGGAAAGCGGGACGGAAGTTAAGGACAGCGGTCCTGCCTCGATTCCCGTCCAGTGGTCGGGGGATGTTTCGGTTTCGGATTTCGACGCGGCTTTTTTCAAATATATCCTTGATTCTGAACTCGGCGAGGGCAGCTTTATGGCCTCTCCGCTGTCTCTCAGGTACGCGCTTGCCCTCGCGGCTGCGGGCGCGAAGGGCGAAACGCTTGATCAGATCGTAAAGGCCGCGGGCTTTTCGACAATGGACGAGTTCACCGAATGGGCGCTTAAATACAACGGCATGACCGAACTGTTCAACGAGAGCGTGCGAAGGGAGCAGGCTGATTTCGAAGAAAATCCGGAATATTACGGAAACAAAAAACCGGACGAAAGAATACTGCGCATCGCAAATTCCGTCTGGCAGAACAGCTCCACGATAGGTCCGCTAAGAGACAGATATCACGGATTTGTAAAGGACAATTTTTACGCCGACTGTTTCTCGGTTCCTCAGAAGGAGATAAAGGACAGAGCAAACGAGTGGGTGAACGACAAGACAAACGGTCTAATCCCGACGGTGTTTGACGAAGAGGTGAAGACGGACGTTGTCCTTATCAACTCGCTTTACATGAAAGAGGCATGGTCAGAGGAGTTCAGCAAATGCGGTAAAGACGTCTTTACCGGCAGGGAAGGCAGGAAGGCAGAAACGGAATTCATGGAGAAGACGGGCCATTTCAGGTATTATTCCGACGATGAAACGCAGATCGTCGTCGTTCCAATGCGCGACGGGGTGCGGGTGGCGTTTGTGCTCGGAAACGCGGCTGGTCTGTCAGAAAAGCTTGCAAAGGCCACATACGAAAAGGTTCACGTGAAGGTCCCGATGTTCGAGAACAAAATGACCGTGAACGGCGAGATCATTCTTCCGTTTCTGAAGGCAAGGGGAATGATAAACGCGTTTGACGAATTTATTTCCGATTTTACCGGAATGTCCGACACAACGAATTTCTATATCGAAGATATTTTCCAGTCGACAAAGATAGTTTTTGACGAAAAGGGAGTCGAGGCAGCGGCGGTGACCGTGATAGAGATGCCCGAGGCAACGTCGGTCGAGGTACCGGAAAAACCGATAGAGTTTATAGCGGACCGCACGTTCAGCTATTTTATCTACGCCTCTGCAGACGACATGACGAACATGCTCTTTTTCGGTGTGTACGCGGGGGAATGACATTGCATGATGCCCCGTGAGGCAATTGTGCAGTTTCTTATGCAAAAGACAAAACTTTTAGAGAACAGAAAAATAATTTGTATAATACGCCCGCACGATGGGAAATATTTCTTTTTTTGTGTGAAATATGTCATCCACTCCTGACATTGAAAAAGAAATGTGGTATAATGTACAATGAATAACAGGAAAGGAAGGAAAAAAGGATGAAAACGGCAAATAAACGTTTCCGGTCCGGTATCAGGCTTTTGGATAAAAGAGGAAAAATAAAAATGAAACATATAAAAATAACAGCGATATCGCTCACTTTTATAATGGTACTGATTGCATTTGCCGGTTGTCTGAGACCTTTAAATACTCCTGCCGGATCTGTTGAAGGAACTGACGGCCCTGTCACGACGGTTTCACCGATTACGACTCTCGTCGGCCAAAACACGACGGAGCCTGTAACGTCCGAACCTGCGACGGCAGAGGATTTTGAAACTGTGGAGCTTGAAGAGCATAGTTATATAGCGCGTGAGGGTTACGGATTCTACGATCAGGGCTACTGGGATTGGGATATTTACGCTTCTCCTTACTCCCTCGCATTAGGTAACGCAATTATTTTATCTTACATTCATGGTCAGGAAATGACAAAGGAGGCTATAGCTAATGTTAATAAAAATATGGAAAAAGGAGCAGAAAACAGACAGTTAATACTTTTATATTACATAATACAGGAACTTGGCACGAAACGCGAGGATTTTGTCGAGAAAAACGAGTATTTCAAAAAACTTAATGCCGAAAACGGAACAGGTGCGGACACATATACCGATACGGAGATAGAGTATCTTTTTGGTGATTACAGTATCGAGGAGCGTATCGAGCACTTGCGGGCGCCGTGGTCGTTCTATTATCGCGGAAGACTCTACTCTATATACAATATTTTCCAGATAGAAAACGAAAAGCTTTTGAAAGAGATGTACAGGAGAGGAAATCTTCAGGAGTACATTGATTTTATGAAGGTATTCCTTGAAAACGGCGATATACGCAACTATATCCCAGAAGGCTATTATTACACCGACGGCTATGAGGAAAGAATACTGGTCGGAGTAATTGAGGATTTTGAAAATCTTCCGCTTAAAGAATTTCAGCAGAAACACTCCCTTGAATACGGCATAGGCGTAGACTGGGAGAACTACGTCCCGACTGAGGGAGGCGGTATGTAAATAAACGAGGATGCCCGAGCGGTGTCCTCTTTTTGTTATGAATCGGTCTTGACAAAATGGCAACTATTTGGTATAATTATATTATGTTATACAGCTTGCGTTCGGTAAAAAAAACAACAGTCATTCTGCTTGCGGCGTGTTTGCTCGCGTCGCTGTTTTCCTGCGCAAAAGAGATGCCGGCGGCAACAGCCGACACGGTCACGGAGAGCGGGGCGGCGGAATCTCTTCCGGCAGAGACCGGAGACGTAACATCCGTCGGCGGCTGTGTAACGTCGGATACGGACGAAACAGAAGACCACGAAACGTACATGACAGGCGATACCGGCGAAGAAACGGAATATCCAGATACGGACGATACTGACACAGGCGAGCATAAGCATAGCTACAAAATAATGTATATCATTAAACCGGCGACATGCTACGAGACCGGGCTGCGGCACGTGAAATGCAAAATATGCGGCTACGAGACCGACAAGGTGACGGGAAAATCGGCGCACACGGGCGATTACACATATGAATACTGCGGCGGGCAGGCTGTAAAGCGCACGCAGGTCTGCGACGTCTGCGGGCACGTAACGGTGGAGGATATGTATTTCGGCTACGGCGCAGGAGTGACGCGCGAAAAGATAGTGAACTGGCTGAAATATCATGAGCACGACGAGTACTATCTCGGTACCCCGTACAAGGGATTCTGCTACAGCTATCCGCAGGGTGATCCGGCCTACAGCCTACTTAAGGAGAGCGACAGGGCATCGGCGGTAAAGAAAGCCGCCGTTGAGCTTAAGGCGAACAGATCCGGTGCGTATAAGAATACTGCTTATCTTCCCAGAATGAACTGCGGAGGTTTTGTCGGGCACGTTCTGGCCTCGGTTGCCCCGTCGTTTGTCAGTTATTTCGAGAAAAAAGGCTCCGCCTACGCCTCCGGCGGTTATCTTGACCAGAACTACACCGACGTGTGGATATGGTACGCGATAATGACGAAAAACGAGAATCCGTCGCACATGCAGCAGAACGACTCCACCGTCCCGTATTCAGTCAGCAAGTATTCCTCGGTGGAGAAAATGCTCTCTTCGGGCGTTCTCGTCAAGGGCGATATAATAATGTCGGTGCCGCAGGGGAATTTCGGCGATTTTCACATTGGCTTTTTCTGGGGCGACAGCCCGGACGATAACAGATTCTGGCATTCCGTCGACGGACGGGGCAACGTAATTTCGGGCATAGTCAATTACCGCTGCAAGACATCATCAAACTATTACTGGTACGTGATAAAGCCTGCCGACGGTACGGGAGAACAAGCGTCAGGTGCCGTGTCTGTATATCTTAAAGGCAGCGACGGAATTCCTGTCGGGAACGCGGTCTTTTCGCTTGAAAAGGACGGCAGCGAGATTGTCAGGCTTGTTACACAAAGTACCGGTTACGCAACTACGTACGGTACGTTTATCTCCCCGGGCGGATACGTCCTCAGGGCTGTCGACGCATTTGACCTGACCGGGAAAGAATATACTGTGACGCTAAAGAACGATAAGTGGGGAGATTTTGCAAATCTCCGGCTGACCTGCGCAACACCGGTGCAAACGGAAACAGACCTGCAGACGGAAACAGAGCCTCAGACCGGACAGTCTGAAGTTTCCGAGCCTGAAACGGGAGAATCCGCAGACAACCCGTGAGAATAAAAAAAGCACAGTCGGAACAGAAGCCGGCTGTGTTTTGTATTATACGCAGTTTTCGATATACTCTACCGCGTCGTTTACGGTGACAATGTCTTCGATGTCCTCGTCCGGTATTTCTATCCCGAATCGGTTTTCAACCGTAATGAGTATTTCAACAATGTCAAGCGAATCCGCGCCGAGGTCGTCGACGATTTTCGAGTTGCCGTCAATAAAGTTCGGGTTTATGCCAAGCTGTTCGGAAATGATTTCAACGAGTATGTCGTACATCTGTTTCTCCTGACCGATTTTCCACCGTGATTTTCACAACGGCGATTATTATATACCTTTTTTTCGCTGTTGTCAAGGGGTTTTAAAAAAAACACGGTTACAATTAAAAAAACCGAACGCTTTCGGCGCGGGAAGGCATCCGGTTTATTAAATATCGAAAAATTCCCTGAAGCGCGGCAGCATGCCGATCTTGTCCGGGACATGCGGAGGCATCTGAAGGAAATCATGTCCCGGGTGCTGGTTTGCCTCGACAAGCATAACGTCGT
Organism: Clostridia bacterium; assembly: GCA_017618795.1. Classification (GTDB taxonomy): domain Bacteria; phylum Bacillota; class Clostridia; order Oscillospirales; family CAG-272; genus Colimorpha_A. Next base: position 15,680 of record JAFZTO010000042.1, read on the forward strand.
TTTCACCGACCGCAACGTCCCATCCGACGTAACCTATCTGCGGGATGAGCGCGGCTGCCTCCAGCACCATGTCCTTTGCCCTGTTCCACATTGGAATCTGCGCGCCGACGATATCAGCCCCGGTCTCGGGATGCTTTTCGTAGTATACGCTGTTTTTGTCGAATGCCACCGCCTTTATAATACCGCTGTCAAGGTCGATCGGAGCGGCCATGCCTCCCGCGTTGATATTGTCGACCACACGTCCGCCGTTGCCGATGCGGATGAATGCGTAGACGATGTGGGGCATTCCGTCGCGCCCGATTACCGTAACTATGCGAAGGGTGTTGACGGAATGCGGATACAGCGCCGAAATCGCCGCGTTCTGAACTATGCATTCCTCGCAGAGAGTGCTCCCGGCCGAGCGTATGTGCTCAAGCAGAGCGCTCGGGCTTTCAAAGTCTCCGACGCTAAGTTTTTCAACCCCCCGTCCGCACGACTCGGCCATCGGCTTGATTACGACGGTGTCAAGACCGTCAAGAAAGGTCCGGAATTCCTCCTCGGTGCAGGTTTCGGTGTTTATCCACTTTCTTTTTACGAACCTGCTGAATTTTTCAAGGAACTCGGCCTTGTTGTCAAGAAGATGGTAGTATTCCGGATCGTTCATTTTCGCGACGATCTGATTGTTTATGCCGCGCGTGACGTATGTCTTTCTTTGTTCGGCGTTCAGCGTCCACCACTCGTTAAGCTCGTAGTCGCGGTATCCGCATCCGTATTTAAGGCCGCACTTCACCACGTCTGAAAACAAGGCGACGCGGCTTTTCCCGGATTTTTTATGTATTGAGGAAACCGTCGAGAACATGGCCTTGTAATCCATTCCGGCGATACATCTCAATATATACGAAATGCGGGACATTCAGGAAAACTCGTCCTCTCCCGCGGTTTCGTCAACGGGAATTTCGTCTCTCGACGGTTTGTTACCGGAGAGGTCGTCAATGGCACTTAAAATATCGTTTTTGTCCAGCCTTTCGCGCAGCTGCTCCGAAACGAGCATCATGCCTCCGATTCCGGCGAAAAGGCCGAGCAGGGTAAAGGGTGCCGCCGTGCGCTTCTTGTCGCTGAACAGGTAGCATATCGCCAGAAATGCGTACGACGCCGCCTGTATTAAAAGCATAAGTCCGATGGTGAATCTTGTCTGTTTCATTTGCGTTTTTCCTTTCCGTGTCAGATGTAAACTATTTTTCGTCTTTCGATGTTGCAAGCCATTTGAGATACGCGTTTATAAAGCCGTCCAGTCTGCCGTTCATTACTGCATTTATGTCCGTTTCCTCGTAATCCGTACGGATGTCCTTGGCTAGGGTGTATGGCATGAATACGTAGCTGCGTATCTGCGAGCCCCATTCGTTTTCCATTTTTACGCCCTTTACGTCGTCGATTTTCTTCATATTCTCGGCCTGCTTTATTTCAAGAAGCTTTGCCATGAGCATTTTCATGGCGTAGTCCTTGTTCTGAAGCTGACTGCGCTGGGTCTGGCATCCAACCACGATGCCTGTCGGCTTGTGAAGGATACGGATGGCGGAGTCCGTCTTGTTTATGTGCTGCCCCCCTGCGCCGGACGAGCGGTGAGCAGTTATTTCAAGGTCCTCTTCGCGTATTTCTATTTCGTTGTTCATATCGTCGAATTCGGGCATGACCTCAACGGACGCGAACGACGTCTGACGTTTCCCCTGAGCGTTGAACGGAGAGATGCGCACGAGGCGGTGCACGCCGTTTTCTGATTTCAGAAAGCCGTAGGCGTTGAGGCCCTCGAACATCACGGTGGCGGATTTTATTCCCGCCTCGTCGCCGTCAAGCCAGTCGAGCAGCTTGACTGAATAGCCGCTTGCCTCGCCCCAGCGGGTGTACATGCGGTAGAGCATCTGCGCCCAGTCCTGAGCCTCCGTTCCTCCGGCTCCCGGGTGAATGGTCATGATGGCGTTGCAGTGGTCGTAGTCACCGGTCAGCAGCGATTCAATCCTCATTCTTTCCGCTTCACGGACAACCTCGTTCACCTCGCCGAGTACTTCGTCGACGACGCTCTCGTCGTTTTCCTCGATGCCCATGTCGCACAGCACGAGAGCGTCTTCGATGCGGGAACAAAGCTTTGAGTACTCTTCTATGGTTGTTTTTTTGTCCTTTATCTGCTGAAGGATTTTGCCGGAATCCTGTCTGGACCAGAAATCGGGCACCAGCGTTCTGGATTCGAGTTCCTGTACCTGCCGCTCCAGATCGCCGATTCTCAGCTGATTGTACAGCTCCTTTGCCGCCTCAGAGGTTTCAAGGAGCGTGCGTTTTGCTTCGTCAAGTTGAATTATCATATTTGTCAGTCTCTGCTTTCATTCTTTTTGCGTTCTGCTTAATCTCCGTAAATGCCGTCGCATATTCCTAAGATCACTATGCCGGTTATGACCGATATTACGCATGCGTACTGCGTGGCCTTGAGTTTTTCCTTTACGAAAATACGCGAGAGTATAACCGATATTATACAGTAGCTGGCGACCATCGGTGCGGCAAGAACGGGCTCCTTTGCCATTGCGTAAACGTAGAACACCTGGCCGCATTCCTCGCAGCAGGCAGCCACGCCCTTGCTCCGCTCGCTCCTTGCAAATGGATTATACGGCTTTCCTTCCTTTATCCAGAGAAAAACGTAGCATATGATACCCGCGAGCAGGAACGTCAGACCGTATAGCACAAGTACATCTATCTCGCCGAGCCCGAGCCCCGTCTCCTCGTCAAGGATTATTCCGTCCGCCGCAGTTCCTATCGTGTCGAACAGGCAGTATGCCAGCGGGAAGAGCAGCGCAAGCGCCCCGAATTTGTACTTTTTATCGGTTTCCTGAGCGTCATCGACTGAGAGTTTCCGTTCCACTGCTGCAAGAGCTATGACGCCGGCGACTATGAAGACGACTCCGACCCACTGAAGCGCGGCAAACTCTTCGCTTATGTCGTTTATCCTCCCGGTTATGACGAAGAACACAAGCATAAATATCGCCGACATGGCGCCGCTCGCATTCTGGATCGGGCTGACAATCGACAGTTCAAGATACCGTAGCCCCGCGTATCCGATGACCATTGAAATGATGTACGAAAGTGAGGCCGGGGTATATTTGAGCGCGTTTGACAGAAGCGATCCGGTCTGAACGGGCGTTTCGGCAAAAGGCATCAGCGCGAACGAGCAGACGCCCATCACAAGGCCCACCCACACCGCTATTTTGAGATGCGAATATCTATCGGAATCATCGGTTCCCTTTTTGTAGAACAGATCGGCACATCCCCAGCCTATCATGCAGATGAGCGCCAGAAAAAACCAGCTCATAAATTATTATTGACCTTCTTTAATCTCATTAAAATTGACTATCCGCCTGAGCTTGCCCTGAAATGTGTAAAGCACCTCGAGTTTCATGGTAAAATCAAACGTCGCGCCGTCTTTTTTCGCGGAGAATGGAATTTCAACGGTGACTCCGTAGAGGTTGTCGGCGTATGCCCTGTAACCGGAATAAACCGGCTCCGCGAACGCAAGGCTCTTGTACACGGTGCCGCTGTGATACAGCGTCATATACATTTCCTTCAGTTTAAGATATGCGGGTGAGGTTCCCGACATGTATCCGGAGAGGTTGCGCAGGTTGGCGCTCAGCGCGCTTGAGCCGTTGTAAACATACTTTGCGTAGCTTTTTGTGAATGAGAGGGGCGTTATCCTGTCCGCGTCGGGTATCTCTTCGTACGAAAAAAACGGGAAGACGATGCGGTTTTTTTCGCTTTGATAACTGTCGGGCGGTATTTCGTTGCCGAGCGCATCGAAACAGGTGATTTCCGGTTCGCAGAACAGGCCGCTCACTATGTATTCGGTGTAAAACGGAATCTTCCCTACGTTGTAATCATCGGCAATTGTACCGTCGGACAGCAGAGCGTACGGAATGCCGGTTTCGGCAATCTCGGAGCTGCCGAGTGAAATTCCGTTGACGCGCACCGTGCAGTCGGACGGAGCGACGACGCTGTACTCCTTAAGGAAAAGGGTGTCGGGCAGCCTGTAGGTGTATCCGTCGGTTCCGGATTCAAGCCTCAACCCGTTGTATATCACTTCGATTACCGGTTCGCCGAAGAAACAGCCGAGGTTCTGCGTAAACGACATGGGCGCTCCCTCTGCGTTTTCTTCAAATCTGCTGAGAAACGGGTAAGGAATGAGCGTTCTTGACGAAACGTCCGTGACTACTATGCCGTTCACTATCAGCTCTGAGCCCGCAGGGGCGATTACCGATATTTCCTTGGTCATCAGATCGGGGTACGAAAAATACCACGTTCCGTCACGCAGCACCGGCAGAGGAAGCTCCTGCCCGTCAAGCGATACATCCCAGCTCAGGTCGGAAAAAATCGTGCCAAGCTCGTATCTGTCCGAGCAGTAGATGTCGGAAAAGTTTTTCTCGTAACAGGAAAGCGCGAAATAGTCTGCCTGGGAGGGGTTTGAAAGGGCAATTCCGTTAAGAGTTGCCGACGCGCCCTTTGGGAATTCTGCCGCGTATTCGGTCCCCATGCAGCATTCGGTTCTGAAATTGTTTCCTGAAGAATCCGGATTAAAGACTGAAAAAGCCTTTTCTCCGTCAAGAAGTATTGAATACCCTGTCGAGCCGTTGCCCTCAACGGTGATTTTCGCGGAGTATATTTTGCTGTTGAGGTATCCGTAAACCTGCTGCTTTTCCTCGTACCTCGATATTTTTTCGTCGGCGTAAAGGCAGGCGATTTTGTAAAGTCCGGCGCGATTTTCGGCAATCTCTGCAACTGCTTCATCGCTGTTTTTCCCTAGAGCGGTTGCTTTCTTTATTACGAAAACTCCGGCTGCAGTCAGAAGCATAATAAAAAGCAGGACGACGGTCGGGATAATCCACGATCTGCGGCGCGGAGCCATAAACCTCGCTTCGAATTCCTCTTCCTCGGCGTTTATATCGTTGTCCGTATACGACTCCGGCAGAGAGCTGACATCCTTCCCGGGATTCTTTTTTGCGTCGGTCATGGTCAGTTTGGCCCGCCTATCTCGATATACCTGTCGGCGTGGATTGCCTCGAACAGCTCATCCTGCGTGTCGAAGAGTTCGCTTGTGTCAAGTTTTGCGCTTCCGCCGTCTTCGGTCAGCATTTCGGCGACCGCGTACCATTTGCTGTTTTTGCATACGCTTATTCTGATTCTGTAATCGGGATCGCACAGTATTTTAACGCAGCCGGCTTCGCACGGCATGTCGGTTATTTTTTTTCTGCGCAGACCTATGCTTTTTTCGTTGATCTCCGAGTAGATGCGTGTGGATTTTCTGGAGACAAAGAACAGCAGACAGGATAAAAGCAGTTCGTCGATAGCGAATATGACTATACGTCGGTTGCTGTCGCCGTCACCTTTGCCGTAGAACTGAATGAGCAGCAGCACGAGAATGACGGCCATGACGATGAATACGGCAATAAGCAGTGCCAGAACGAGGCGGCTCTTCCTTTCAAGAACTTTCAGTTCCTTTTCGGTCTGCTCTGCGTCTATTTCCGGGAAGGACAGCCGGAGCCTGATGAAATCGGCAAGCTCGGAGCAGTTTTCAAGGCAGCTCACGCTTATGTTTTTGCCGGATTTCATGGTTATAAACAGCGTACCCTCGCGCCCCGCGCTCATCGGAAACACGCTTCGCACGTCATCATATTGTATTTCCTTGCCGTTGTATTCAAGCTGCGTTTCGTTTGCAGACAGCGTCCTTTTCAGTCCGGCAAGCAGAAAAATCATTACGGCCGACAGAGCAAAACCGCAGAGCAGAGCGATTATAAACCAGAGTTTTTTATCGCCGAAGGAGCCGTTCTGCTCGAAATAAATCGAGAGCGCAACTATGACAAGCCCGAAAACCAGTCCGAATATGTAGCGTATTTTTCTTGAGGTTGTGTAAAAAATGCCTTCCATATCATTCACCTGTCGGTACCGTCGGCAACGCCGCTTATAAGCTCACTTTCAAAGTCGAGCATTGCGGATAGAATGTAGTTGGAAACAAACATTCCTTTAGGCGTAAAACGGTAAAAGCGTCCGTTTTTTTCCATAAAGCCGTTTTCCGTATAGAGTCTGAGATATTTACCGAACATCCGCTCGAACGAGAGGCCGAAGCGCTCCGCAAAGGCGTCCTCATCCACTCCCTCGGTCAGGCGCAGGCGCAGCATCACGTATTCGCCGAGACGTTCGGAGACAGGAATCTCATACTTTTCGGACAGTATGTCGGGTTTGCGGGACGGATATTCCATCGCTTCCACGTATGCGCGTATGTCCTTTTTGTAGGCGAACCGGAAGCCGCGGAAGTAGGAGTGCGCTGCGGGTCCGAAGCCGAGGTATTCGTCGCAGTTCCAGTATTTGAGATTATGAAGACACATTTTTCCCGGTTTTGAGAAATTGCTTATTTCATACTGCCTGTAGCCTTTTTCTGCCAGAAAATCGATGGACTCGAAGTACATTTTCGCTTCAGTGTCCTCATCAGGGAGAGCAAGAGTCTCCTTTATTTTGTAAAACGGCGTGCCATCCTCTATCTTCAGCCCGTACAGCGAGATGTGCTCCGGCTCAAGATCGGTCACTGCTTCAAGCGTTTCGCGCAGAGACCTTCTTGTCTGATTGGGGACGGCGTACATAATATCGACGTTTATGTTGTCGAATCCGGCTTTGCGGGCGTCTGCAAAACTTTTCCCGAAATCTTCAAACGTGTGTATTCTGCCGAGAACGCCGAGCTCGCTGTCATGAGCGCTCTGCAGACCGATGCTGAGTCTGTTGACTCCCGCGCGGCGCAGTTTCTTTAGAGCCGCGGGCGTAGCCGTTGCCGGGTTCATCTCCACGGTTATCTCCGAATCGGAGCGCAGATGAAAGTGATCCTTAACTCCGTTCAGGATGCGGCATATCACGTCGGCAGGCAGACACGTCGGCGTCCCGCCGCCGAAAAATACGGTGTCAACGTCGTAGCCCTTTGCCGATTCCTGATAATCCTCCATATGCAGAAGCACCGCATCCGCGTATCTTCCGGCGCCGGAAAGGTCTGTCACCGAATAAAAATCGCAATAATTGCATTTGCTTTTGCAATACGGCACGTGTATGTAGATTCCGAGGGTTTTCATTGATGCTTATTCTCCTGCGGTCTGAGTTTTACGCCTGCTGTCGTAGGACGTAAGGACCGAGTAAATAGGTTTTTTGTACTTGATGTACAATTTCTTTCCCGCTTCATTTCCGAACAGATGCAGGAAATTCTGATATATGAGCGTCAGCCGGTTGTTTTTCTCCTCCGACAGGAAGGGAATTATGACCTCCGATACTCTGTTCAGCTCCTCGCTTTGTTCGCATCCGTGCTTTACCATAAGTTCGGCTATTTCGGAGGGAGTGCAGTCCGGCCCGGCCGCTTCGGTTTCCTGCCCGGGCTGTTCCGTTACCGGTTCCGGCGCTTTCTTTCCGGCGGGTTTTGCCGGTGCTTCTCCGCTGATTACGTCGCGGACGCGGCATCTCAGAACAGAGATGTTCCTGTCGTTCCAGAACTTTATTACCGAATCATATCCCGTGTCGTTTGAAAGGATGCAGTACGCCCAGTCGGGATGAAGCGCCGCGTAACTTCCGAGAAGTGTTATCAGCTGAAAGTCAAGGGCGTTCCTGCCTGTGTAGCACGATATTGCCTCTATGTCTATGTCCGAGCGCAGAAGCGTCATAAAATCGGGCACCGAAATTCCGGTCGACGCAGTTGTGTAAAAGAGCAGAAAAGAAGAAATTCCCGGGTTCTTCAGTATAAAGGTCGGCCAGTCTTTGCCGACGTTCTCGGTGTCGATGAAGCAGACAGTGTGCTTCCCCTCGCTGTCAAGTTCTTTTGGCGCTTCGGTGTCTGCGCCCGGGTCCGTCGCCTCGCCTTCCGGCTCGCCGCCCGCTACTTCAGCCTCTTCCGGTATTTTGCCGCCGAGCTGCTCGAGTTTTTTTCTGTATTTGAAAAAGCTGCCCGTTGAAATTTTACGCTCACGGCAGAAAGCGTTGATCGATTTGCCGCTTTCTATCTGCTCGTTAATTATTTCCTGCCATTTTAAAAGTGTTTCAGTATCCATATTTGTCCTTTTTTAATTCCAGATATCCGCCGTCAGAGCGTCGAAAACAGATCTGACAGGCAGAAGTTCTATTTGATATCGGGACTGTTCAAGCTTGCCCTTCCCGACGTTACGGGACGGTATGAGTATTTTTTTGAAGCCGAGTCTTTCGGCTTCTTTTACGCGCTGCTCGGCTGACGAGACAGCTCGGCATTCCCCGGAAAGGCCGATTTCCCCTACTGCCGTAACATTATCGGCGATCGGCCTGTCCTTTATGCATGATATGAGAGAGAGCGCGGTCGACAGATCAGCGGCAGTGTCCTCGAGCCTCAGTCCGCCGATCACGTTAAGGTAAGTGTCGCAGGTCGAAAAACGCAGTCCCAGCCGTTTTTCAAGTACTGCGAGCAGAACGTAGAGCCGGTTGTAATCGATGCCGTTCGAGGTCCTTTTCGGGGATGGGTATACGGTAGGGGCGACAAGCGCCTGAATTTCGGCGATTATCGGCCGCGTTCCCTCCATGACGCACACCGCGCAGTTGCCGGACACGTTGTTTGGTCTGCCGGCAAGCAGAGCTTCGGACGGATTTTTGACCTCGCGCAGTCCTTCGCCCGTCATTTCGAAGACGCCGATTTCGTTGGTAGGGCCGAAGCGGTTCTTGACGGAGCGGATTACCCGGTACGCCTCTTCGCGTTCCCCCTCAAAGTGGAGGACGGTGTCGACCATGTGTTCGAGCACCTTGGGCCCGGCGATACCGCCGTCCTTGTTTACGTGGCCGACGAGTATTACTGAAAATCCCTTTGATTTTGCGAGTGCGATAAACCTTCCCGACGCCTCTCTTACCTGGGAAACTGACCCCGGCATTCCGGACATGCCGTCGCACCAGACAGTCTGCACCGAATCTATTACCAGCATATCGGGGGACAGCCGTTCGGTCTCGCCGATGATTTTCTCGATACTTGTCTCTGTCTGTATGTAAAAATCGGTTCCGGAGACGGCCAGCCGTTTGGCCCGCATTTTAAGCTGTCCGGGGGATTCCTCCCCGGAAACGTACAGCACCTTGTTTCCGCGCGATACCATTGCTCCGCATATCTGCATAAGAAGAGTGGATTTTCCAATGCCGGGCTCTCCCGAAAGCAGTATGACAGAACTGCCGACCATCCCTCCCCCCAGCACACGGTCGATTTCGGCATATCCGGTTTGGGAACGCATAAATGCCGGTGTTTCCAGATTGTCGAGAGGAACGGCTGAACTCTCAAATCCGGAGTATCCGCCTGCGCGAGCTGGCTGGCGGATTTGCCTCGATTTGGGCGCCTCCTCTTCGACGTCTTCGACAAAACTGTCCCATGTGCCGCAGTTCGGACATTTTCCCATCCATTTGGAAACTTTGTTGCCGCATTCGCTGCATACGTAGAATGTTTTAAGTGCCATTTTTCCGGCCTTTCTTTCTCTTTTTTGCAAGAAGCGCCGCGGCTGTTGCCGCCGCGGTTGCCAGTGCGGCGCAGATCACAATTCCCATGACGACGGGCAGAACTCCGGAGCGGCTGTCAAATGAGATTCCGCGCACGTCAAGGAACATGTCTCCGCTTCCTTCGTCGTTCCTTGCCCAAAGCTTCAGGTAAACGGCGCAGTCTCCGATACCGGCGAGGAATTCACGCACGTCAAATGTCAGCGTCGTCCATTCGCCGTTACTGACCTGCGCATCCGCCTCGAGAAGTCTGCCGCCTGCGGAGAGAAGGACTGCGGCGGTAAGGTTGCCTTCCCCTGTTACGCGAAGCGAGACCGACATCGTTCCTGCGCCATCAAACAGGGACGCATCGAACGTTTTCCCTGCGCCGAAAAATCCGATGGGTCCTGCGTACGATGAGGCGATTCTCATGTATCCGTCATTGCATACGAGGTATTTCGAATTGTCGGAAGGATAAAAATCGTTTGCAGACAAGACGAAGTCGATTACGAGACTTTTGTTATCCGTTCCGCGGCGTGTCGAAATTTCAGGGCGGAAGACGTCAACTCCCGCGCTTCCGAACGCTTCGGCCAGTGGCTTGGCCTCCTTCGCGTTGCCGGACGGGCCTGAGGTGTAGAGACCGAACTTCAGGTCCTCGCCTGCGTTGTCGACGTGTCTGTGCCATATGAGCGTTTCCACAGCGTCGAGTCTGCTGACTATGTCATACGCTGAGAGAAACTGCTCCGCCTGCCCGTTTCCGCTGCCGCCGATGCCGAACTCGGAGACTACTATACGTCTGCCCGGGAAATGCTCGCACATCACCGAAAGGTTTTTGACCGTAACGAACTGAGCGTCGTCGCTTTCATCCGCAAGGCGGTCGGTAAGAAAGTCTGTTGTTGCAGGGTCGGACGGGTAGGCGCATACGGCGATGCCGAAGGGAATGTCAGGGGCAGTTACGGCCAGCCCGTCAAGAAATTCCCGCGCTCCCAGTCCTCCGTACGCGTCAGGAAGCGTAGGACTGTGCCAGCGATTGGAGACGGAGACGTACACGCGCGCACCGGAATATGCCGAAACGGCTGCGACATAGCACTCCCGCAGCCATTCGCCGCAGACTCGTACGTATTCGGTATTCCGAACGTATCCTTCGCATCCCGCGTTCAGTTCGTGACCGATGATGAAACTTCCGCAAAAGCCGTATTTCATGCTCTGCGCGGTGTATCTTTCGGTAAGAAACGACAGGACCGAGGACAGGGTGCGGGCGTTATCTGACGGCGGAGAGCCTTCGCTTCCCTTTGACGGCAGTACGTTCATGTAAACGTTTATTCCCGCCAGAGTCAGCGACTTCATTCTGCCGTCAAGTCTTGAAAGAACGTCCCTGTTTATGAATATCGTCTCCCCGTTCCTGAAGAAAGGAATGCCGTCGTCGGCAATCAGAAGGTCAAGATAGACGTTGACGGTGGTATGCCCGACGCCGAGGCGCTGCGCGTCGGTAATGTCGGCGATCTCGAGCCCCTTTTTTGTGTATGACGGAGGATATGCGCCTGTGTTAAGCGCAAAATCGGAGATGTTGGCTATATGCCGTATTCCGGAGATTGCCTCGTAGCCGCTGTCCGTTCTGACTCCCAGCTGATAACCGGCGCCGAAATTGCCTCTGTCGGAAAAATCGAAAGGAACGGAAAACGAAACGCTTTTTGCCGCTGTTGCCGCAGAGAGAGGAATTTCCGGCTTTTCGTTTTCACTGTCGCAGCGGAAAAGAAAGATTTCCGTTCCGCTTTCGGCGTAGTAACCGGTTATTTCCGCATCGATTTTTACCTGACCGTCTTCGATTACGACTGATGGAATCACCGATCCCGATACCGTGGCCGCGCACGCTCCGAAAGGCAGAAGTGCAGAGAGCAAAAGAGAAAAAACTGTAACCGCCGCACGTTTCATTTCCGTCTCCTTTTTACCCCATACTACACATATTTATTATACCACATAAATATTAACACGTTGTTAACAAAAGCCGCTTTGCCGGCGGTTTAAAAAAATTACCCGAACGGCGGGACGCTCGGGCGGCCGAATAATTGACTTTTTATGCTGCCTGACCTTGATTTTTCGACAAAAATGTGGTATAATATTATGCGGTGGAATTTGCCCTTCCGGCGAGTGAGAGGTAATTATGGAGCAAAGTAGTAGTTTAACACAAAGTTTTTTGCAGGCAAAATGCGCGTTGTTCGAACGGCTTTATGACAATCTGAACGAACGTCAGCGCGAGGCTGTTTTTACGACCGAGGGGCCGCTGCTTGTTCTGGCCGGGGCCGGATCGGGCAAAACTACGGTGCTTGTAAACAGAATAGCGCATATTATCCGCTACGGTAATTCCTATTTCGACGACAGGATACCCGAGGGGCTGACGTCAGACGAGGTCGGTCAGCTCCGCGCCGCGCTGTCTCTTCCTAAGGAAGAGATCGCCGAGGTTCTCAGCGATTACGCGAGCGGCTCGTGTCCGCCGTGGAACGTTCTTTGCTTTACCTTCACCAATAAGGCCGCAAACGAAATGAAGGAACGCCTCGCATCCACTCTCGGCGAGGAGATAGCCTCCGACGTTTGGGCGGGTACATTTCATAAAATATGTATGCGGCTGCTCAGGCGGTTCGGCTCGTTTCTCGGCCTTTCAGACGGCTTTACAATTTACGATACGGAGGATACGCGCAAAACGATAGTGTCATGCATGCGCAAGATAGGGATCGACGAGAAACGCCTTCCTCCGAAAACGGTCATGGCCGAGATCAGCAGCATGAAGAACATGCTGAAGAGCGACCGCGAGTGCAGGGAAGAGGCCGGCAAGGATTTCAGACGCAAGCAGATTGCCGATATTTACACGCTTTATCAGGAGCGGCTCAGACTTGCGAACGCCCTTGATTTTGACGACATCATAATGCAGACGGTCAGACTTCTGCGCGAGGACAAAAGTACCATTGATTACTGCCGCAGGACGTTCAGATACGTCAGCGTCGATGAGTTTCAGGACACCAACTACGCTCAGATGCAACTCATAAAAATTCTGGCAGACGGGCACCGGAATCTGATGGTCGTGGGAGACGACGATCAAAGCATCTACCGCTTCCGCGGTGCGGCTATTGAAAACATCCTCGGGTTTGACAAGAGTTATCCCGACGCAAAGGTGATAAGACTGGAGCAGAACTACCGCTCGACCTCCAATATTCTCGGCGCAGCCAATTCCGTAATAGCCAACAATCTGTCAAGGCATCAGAAGCGACTTTTTTCGTCTCTTCCGGCCGGCGAAAAAATTACCGTCCATGCCTGTGAGAACCAGATCGAGGAGGCGCGGTACATTGCCAGGAAAATCAAGGAGATGGGTATACGGGAGAGACGTAAATTCAGCGATTTTGCAATTCTCTACCGCATGAACTCCCAATCCGGATTTATCGAGCAGGCGCTCTCAAGAGCGGCGATACCCCACCGCGTGATCGGCAACGTCAGGTTCTATGAGCGCAAGGAGGTCAAGGACATTCTTGCTTACCTTACGGTCGTAAACAATCCGAACGACGATCTCCGTCTTCGCCGAATTATTAACGAGCCCAAAAGAAAAATAGGCGACAAGCTTATAACCGACGTCGAGAGACTCGCAGCCATGAACGGCAAGAGCCTTTACGGGATAGCCAGCGACGCGGCGTCGTACCCTCTTATATTCAAATCCGCACCGAGGCTGGAGGATTTCTGCAATATTATAAAGAACCTTCAGGCGGTGGCTGCGACAGGAAGCGTCAGCGAACTCGTGCGTACGACAATCGAGACGACGGGATACGGCGAAATGCTCGAATCGGAGGGCGAGATCTCAAAGGACAAACTCGAAAACGTAAACGAGCTTGTGTCCGACGCCGCCGCATACGAGGAGACGCATGAAAATCCGACGCTTGCCGGATTCCTCGAGGAGGTGTCTCTGGTTTCTGATATCGACAGCTACGACGACGAAAAGAACGCGGTGGTTCTTATGACCATTCATTCGGCGAAGGGCCTTGAATTTCCGGTCGTGTTTATCCCGGGAATGGAGGAGGGGATCTTCCCCGGAAGCATGTCGCAGGACGCCGAGGATATCGAGGAGGAGCGCCGTCTTGCATATGTGGCCATAACGAGGGCCAAGGAGAAGGTTTTCTGCCTGCGCGTGATCGAGAGACTTATTTACGGTCGTGTTCAGAATAATCTGCCCAGCAGATTTATGGAGGAGCTTCCGGAGGAGCTTGTCGAGGACGAGGAGCTTTCCGCGCAGGGTGCCAACCGGCCGATGCTTTCAAAGCAGAAGAAGCCGCCGATCTCAAAAGAGTTTTCCACGGTTTCAGCTCTTAAGATTTCTGCGGATGGAGGCCGTTCGACCGAGAAATTTGCGGTTGGCGACCGGGTGCGTCACAATGTTTTCGGAGGGGGCATGGTAATGTCCGCCACGGAAATGGGAGGCGACACAATTTATGAGGTCGCTTTCGACAGAGTAGGCACGAAGAAACTTATGGCAAGCTTTGCCAAACTGAAAAGGGAAGAATAAAAAAGCCACGGCCATGTGCGAAAACCCATGGCCGTGACTTTTTCTGGCGGCTTTATTTTTCGTTTTTTCTTCGTTTTCCTATCAGGACAACGGTCGCAGCTGTTGCCGCTACAAGAGTTATTCCGGTGACAGCAAGGCTTTTCTCCTTTTTTCTTTATCTAATGCATATGACATCTCATTTAACCCTCTTATACTATTCCATATCAGTCCAATATATCCGGATTATTTTGAGATGAAAAAATAGGAGTTTATAGATTGTTCACAATTCGCCGCTTTTTACCCGCTTGCAGGCTTTTTCTGACGTTCAACAGGCTAGGAAATTAATCGAAAAAACGTAAAAAAGTTAAAAAAATCTAATTTTTCCCGTAATATTCACACGGAGTTCACAAAAGTGTGATATTATGAATATCGTTGAAAAAAACACAAACTTAACAATTTAAAAACACGGAGGTAAAAATGAAAATACTTGTTGTCGATGACGAGCAGGCTATATGCGATCTGCTCAGGGTCTATTTTGAAAAGGAAGGATACGAGGTCAAGTGCGCGAACGACGGCATGGAGGCAATAACCTACTTCAAGGTATACGAGCCTGACATTGTGCTTCTTGACATTATGCTCCCGAGAAAGGACGGCTGGCAGGTCTGCCGCGAGATCAGGGAGATTTCGAGCAAGCCGGTCATCATGATTACCGCCAAGGGCGACGTTTTTGACAAGGTTCTCGGCCTTGAGCTGGGAGCCGACGACTTTGTAGTTAAGCCCTTTGACATGAAGGAGCTTTCGGCACGTGTAAAGGCGGTTCTGCGCCGCTCCGTGCTCAACGGAATGGGCGTTGAGGAGGAGACAATCCGCTTTGAAAATCTCGAGATAAGCCGCCTCAAATATGAGCTCAGACTCAACGGAAAGCTTGTCGATGTTCCGCCGAAGGAACTTGAGCTTCTCTATTTCCTTGCCTCGAATTACAACCACGTTTTCACGCGCGACCAGCTGCTGGACAAGGTATGGGGCTTCGATTATCTCGGCGATTCGCGCACAGTCGACGTCCATGTGAAGAGACTCCGCGAAAAACTTGAGGGCGTGTCGGACAAGTGGCTGCTCAAAACCGTCTGGGGAGTAGGATACAAGTTCGAGGTCCTGTAAGCACTGGGGCATCCGGATGTTCAAAAGCATCTTTTCAAAGTATATTGCCATATTCATGCTGATAATAGTCCTGAGCTTTGTGACGCTCGGGATTATTATCAGCTCCATGATGTATGACTATTATACGCGAAATGCCGAAAATCAGCTGAAAACGGCCGCCTCTTCGATGCAGTCGCTTATTATTCAGCGTCTCAACGACAAAAACACGGACAGCGTTGCCGAATTTATGAGGGAAAACCACGATGAGGTGAACGCTGTTTTTTCGGCGCTCATACGCATATCCGGCAACGATTTTTCTGCCTTTGTGACCGACGGAGACGGCCTTATACTGACGTCGATCGGCTTCACGGCGCCGGACTTTTCCGGCCGCGAGGTCAGCCCTGAGATAATGCAGTCCGTCGGATCGGGCTTTTATACCTCAAAAGGCGACATGCTCGGCCTTATGAACGTGAAAAGGCTGGTTTACGGGCTTCCGATCGAAAAGGGCGGGGAGAAAATCGGTACGGTTTTTGTGTGTACCACATCCGAAAGCGTGAACAGCCTCATACACACGACGGTCCGCGCCATCATAATGTCGTGTCTCTGGATGATGCTGGCCGCGCTTATCGTCGTTTATTTTGTGACTGAAAGGGAAATATCCCCGCTCAAGGAGATGTCCAAGGCGGCGAAATCCTTTGCGCGCGGCAAGTTCGACGTGCGTGTTCCCGTTTACGGAAGGGATGAGATCGCCGAGCTCGGGCTTGCCATGAACAATATGGCCTCCTCGCTTGAAAACCTGGAAAAGAGCCGTTCGGAGTTTCTTTCAAACGTTTCTCACGATCTGCGCACTCCGATGACGACCATTTCGGGCTTTATCGACGCATTGCTCGACGATACCATCCCGAGGGACAAGTGGGATTACTATCTGCGGCTCATCGGCGACGAGGTCAGACGGCTGTCAAGACTTGTCGGCGCTCTGCTCGACGTGACGAAGCTGCAGTCCGGCGACCGCAAATTCGTAATGACGACGTTCGACATATGCGAGATTGCCAGAGTTATTTTGCTGTCCTTCGAGCAGAAGATCGAAAAGAAAAAACTCGACGTTGAATTTGACGCCGAAAAGGAAAACATATACGTGAGCGCGGACAGGGACGCGATACATCAGGTCCTTTACAATATCTGCGACAACGCGGTCAAGTTTTCCCGTGAAGGAGGAAAATACCGCATAAGGATAAAATCAAAGGGTAAAAAGATTTACGTATCGGTCTACAATGAAGGGCAGGGCATGAAGGAGGAAGATATACCTCACGTATTCGACAGGTTCTTCAAGGGCGACCGTTCGCGCGGGATGGACAAAACAGGTACCGGGCTCGGAATGTACATAGCAAAAGCGATAATCGACGCCCATGGCGAGGAAATCTGGGTAAGCAGCGTTTACGGCGAGAACTGTGAGTTTGTGTTCACGCTGACAGAGGCTTCCGCGCCTCAGCAGAAAATGCTGACTGAGGGGACCTCATGAATACCGGGCGCTATAAAACCATACAAAAAGACGTGATAGTTATCGGAGGGGGAACGTCGGGAGTGTTCGCGGCAATCTCCGCTTCGGACGCCGGAGCAAATACGCTGCTTGTCGAGAAAAACGGTATGCTCGGAGGTACTATGACTGTATCGGGAGTCAATTATCCCGGCTTGTTTTATGCCTGTGGGAAACGAATTCTCGGAGGCCATGCGTGGGAAGTCATAAACGAGATAATGCGGGACGGCCTTTCCGAATATCCGGAAATAAAAGAGCGCCGGGACGAGCACTGGCTGGAGCAGTTCAGGCTTAACGTTTTTTCGGCCGCACGCGCGTTTGACAGGAACTGTCAGAAATTCGGCGTCGATGTCCTGCTTCACACAATGGCGGCAGGCGTTGATGAAAAAAGCGGTGGGTTAAGCGTCCTGCTGTGCGGGATGGAAGGACTCTTCCGGGTGAAGGCGAAATGCCTTATCGACGCGACAGGCGACGCGTGCGCCGTCAGGATGGCGGGTTACGGCGTAATAAGAGACAATGAGGTTCAGCCGGCAAGTCTTGTCTGCACTCTCGACGGCTGCGACAACGCAAAGACAGATCCGGAAGATATTGCGGACAAATACCGTCAGGCAGAGGAAAGAAATTCTCTTCCGTCGTGCCTGACGCTGAAAGCATTCAGGGAGAAACTGCTTTCGGGAAGAGGCGACATTCACATCGAATGCCCGCCGGACGTCGATACCTCTGCCGGCAGGACTGCCGTTGAGCAACGTGCGCGCGAAGAGGTTGAAAAGTATCTGGAACTTGTGCGTTCGGTAAAGGGATGCGAAAGAGCGGTTATCCGTCTTGACGGCCTCGAGTGCGGAATAAGAGAATCCGTCAGGATCGACGGAGAGTATACGGTAACGGCGGATGATTACGTCAGCGGAACAAGATTTGACGACGCGGTATGCTACGCTTTCTATCCCGTGG